>CADBPR010000015.1 GCA_902796555.1 uncultured Bacteroidia bacterium | reverse complement strand
TCCTGAACCACGCGGGCAAGGACCACCCGTATTTCAAGAGTGCCGCCAAGAGCAAATCCGACACCTGGCGCACCGCTTTCATCTTCTCCTCCAATCCGAAAAGCGACATCGCGGCCGGCGAATTCGAGATGATACCCTCCGGCGACGCGTATGAGTCCAACCAGTGGTACAAATCCCCCTACAACGGCAATCTCGGCGCGAAGGGACGGTTCCACTTTGTCGTGGACTGGTCCAACGCCACCCAACCTACGGTCACGGTCACCGAAACGACCGACCCTGCCCAGGCGTCCAACAGCGACGCGTCCGTGCAGAAATACCTTTTCTACGGCAATACCGGCAATGTCCGCCTGTATGCTACCGGAAATGACAAATACGAAATCACCGTCGATTTCAACTCCGAATGGGGCTTCCTCATCCGCAGCAACGCCAATTCCTGGGGCAATGACAAATGGGGCGCCGCGACAGGCGACCAGGTCATCACCTTCGGCACACCGAAGAAACTCGTCAGCGGCGACGGTGCCGCCGACATCACCTTCACGGCCGGGGAATACTACCATTCCCACATGTGGACGGACTGGTTTGCCGACTGGAATTACCACAGCGCTGCGATAGCTGAAAAGTCGCTGGCTTTCAATCATTTGGCTTCTACGGTTGACAAATGGATAAGCATGGGTATCGACGGCCTGCGCCTGGATGCCGTCAAGCATATCTACCACAATCCCAATAACGCCGACAACCCCACCTTCCTGGGCAAATGGTACGACCGCTGCAACGAGGCCTACCACCAGGCCGGCGGCAAGGGCGACTTCTACATGGTGGGCGAGCAGTACAGCGGCGCCGGCGAGGTGGCTCCGTATTACAAGGGCCTGCCCGGCTTCTTCGAGTTCGATTTCTGGAACCGCCTGATGTGGGTGCTGAACGAGAAGACCGGCTGTTATTTCGTCAAAGATATCGCCGGTTACCAGAAACAATATGCGTCCTACCGCGGCGATTACATCGAGGCGACCAAACTCTCCAACCATGACGAGGACCGTACCGGAACGACCCTGGGCAAGAGCCTGCCCAAGATGAAGCAGGCTGCCGCCTTCCTGCTGACCGCAGCCGGCCAGCCCTATATCTACCAGGGCGAGGAACTGGGTTATTACGGTTCCAAGCAGAACGGCGACGAGTGGGTCCGGACCCCGATCATGTGGAATGCCGACGGCAGCAACCTCGCTTCCAAGAAGCTCGGCAGCAAGCTGGACAAGGCCATGCTGACGCCGGAGATTTCCGTCGAACAGCAGGATATGGACCTGGAATCCATCTACAGCGTCTACCGCTGTTTCGCCGGGGCCCGCAATACCTACGCGGCCCTGGGCAAAGGGACGATGTCGCGCCATGCCAAGTATAACGACGGCAATACTTCCGCCAAGGCGGCCGCCGTGTGGTATATGACGGCCCCGTCCGGCGACAAGATGCTGGTCGTACACAATGTCGGGACCTCCGACCTGACCCTCGACCTCACGGGCGACGACCTCAACGAAGCCGTCGTTAGCCTTGGCACCTATAACGTGTCCGGCAGTTCCCTGACCCTCGGCGGCAATTCTTCCGTTGTATTTAAACAATAAGCGATATGAAAAAGTTCATCGGTATGCTTCTGGCCTTCGTGGCTGCGGTTTCCTGTGTGATTACCCATCCCGAAACCGCGCCCGTCGACACCTCCCTGAAGTCCAATGTGACGGAACTCACCTTCAAGGGAGACGGGGCCGCCAAGCCTTTTACGGTTAATACGCAGGCTGCCTGGAAGGCCGGTCCGGACGTGGACTGGGTCTCCCTGGACGAGATAGAAGGCACCGGCCCGAAGACGGTCATCGCCACGGCTGCGGCCAATCCTACCGAAACCGAGCGCGAGGGTAAAATCCGTATCTGGCTGACCGACAACGAGTCCGTCTTCCTGGAGATTCCGGTACGGCAGTCCGGCAAGGGGCAGAAGGAACCGACGCCGGTGACGCCGGACCAGTCGGAAGACCCTTCTTCTGAACCGGAAACGCCCGGCAAGCTGATTCCCCGCGAGGATTTTGCCGAGGCTACGGACTGGGGTGTCACCGGCTCCATCATGGGACTGAACTGGGGCATGGCCGGCGACGATATCCCCATGCTGGGCGAGCCCACCGGCTGGATGGCCGCCTTCGATATCGTGGTCGCTGACGGCGAGGAATTCAAAATCCGCAAGGACGGAGACTGGGCCGTGAACCTGGGCGTCGGCGCGAAGCAGCCTTCGCTCGACAAGAAATGCGCCCTGGCCGACGACGGCGGCAATATCAAGGTGGCGGCCGGTACCTACGACGTCTATGTCCATCCGACCTTCATGATTATGTATGTGCTGAACGCCGGCGAGGCCTTCAACCATGGCGGCGTGACGGCCGACCAGCAGGAAGGGGAGAACGTGCGCATCTATATCCTGAACAACTCTTCCTGGACGACGCCTTACCTGTATGCCTATGCGGGCGGTGGCGGTTACCAGCCGTACGGCAGCTGGCCCGGAACCTATGCGAACGGCACGAAAGTGTTCGGTGACTATACGTATACCTACTGGGAGGCGTCCGGCTTTACGGATGTGTCCGGCGTCAGCCTGATTCTGAATGACGGCGGTTCCAACCAGTATCCGGCGCAGGACACCGAGGACCCGCTCTGGAGCAACCTGACCGTCAATACCACCCTCTATTTCGCCTTTGACGGCAAGGCTGTCGTCGCCGTGGAAGACCCGGCGGCGCCGGGCGTCAGCGGGACGGGCGTCACCCCGAAGGAAATCAAGTTCGGAACCAGTTCCTGGACCCTGATCGGGACCCTGGGCGGAACCAACTGGGACTATGATTTCCCGATGGACACCGAGGGCTACTGGGAAGTGGCCCGGGGCGTCAGCATCGCCGCCGGCGAGCAGTTCAAGGTCCGCCAGAACCGCAAATGGGACGTAAACATGGGCTTCGGTCCGTATTCCGACACCGAGGCGAACGTCGCGGCCCTGGATACGAAGCTGGAAGTGGCTTCCGGCGCCGGCAACATCACCGTGGCGGCCGACGGCACCTATGACATTTACCTGGCTGCCGAAAACAAGCTGATGTACATTCTGCAGGCGGGTGCTTCCTGGACCCATGAGGCCGAAGGCAAGCCGAAGGTGGACCTCCTGGGCGATTTTGACCCAGACGCGCTGGTGGAAGCACCGGCATCCAAGCTGTCCGGCCTGACCTACCAGGTCAACGTGTTCAGTTTCAAGGACTCCAACGGGGACGGTTACGGCGACCTCAAGGGCATCACCCAGAACCTGGACTATTTCGACCGGCTCGGCGTGACGGGCCTGTGGCTCTCTCCGGTCCAGCCGGCCCAGTCCTACCACGGTTACGATGTGACCGATTACGAAGCCATCAACAAGCGCTTCGGTACGGAAGCCGATTTCCAGGAACTGATTACCGAGGCCCACAAGCACAACATCCGCATCTATATGGACTACGTCATCAACCATTCCGGCGACCAGAACAAGTGGTTCCTGGATGTGAAGAAAAATGGCGAGAAGTCCCCGTATTGGGATTATTATTCCCTGTCCAAGAATCCGGAGGCCGATTCCAAGTCCGGTAAGATTGTCCAGGCCAGCGGCTGGTACAACCCCGGCAAGTGGTTCCCGGTGCTGATCGGTGGCGGCGGAAAGGAGCGGCTCAAGATTGAGCTGGACTGGACCAACGCCTCGGCCCCGACGATGAAGGTATCCAAGACGACGGAAGACGTGACGCCGGCATCTGCGGCCCATAGCAACCCTGCCCGATACCTCTTCTGGGGCAACAATACCTATACGCAGTTCGCCGACAACGGTACGGGCAAGTATGTCCTGGTGCTGGACTTTGAATCCAGCTGGGGCTGCCTGATTCGCACGACCAAGGCTGACGACTGGTCGGCCGGCACCAAGTGGGGTTTCAACAAGACCGGCGACCAGCTTCAGTACGGCCAGGCCCATGTCCTGTACCAGGGTGAGAGCGATTCGGTCCAGAATATCGTCATGCCGGGCGGTGACATGTATTATTACTACACCGAGTTCGGCACGGGCATGTTCGTGGACTTCAACTACGGTCCGGCCTCTTCCGTGGCTTCTTCCGCGGCGTTCAAGGCCATCATGACATCTGTGGAGAAATGGCTGAAGATGGGCGTGGACGGTTTCCGTCTGGACGCTGTCAAGCATATCTACAGCAATGAAACCGGTCCCGAGAACAAGGCCTTCTGGAAGGCGTTCTACGATGCCTGCAACAAGATTTACAAAGCCAACGCTTCCGCCCGCGCCGACCTGGCCTGGAGCGATGAGAATATCTTCATGGTGGGTGAGGTGCTTTCCGGAGACGGCGACTGCACGCCGTTCTATGAGTGCCTGCCGGCCCTGTTTGAGTTCCAGTTCTGGTGGGACCTGCGCGAGTGCCTGAACGGTGAGACCATCTATCGCGCCGGCTACGGACAGAACTTCCCGGGCTCGTTGTCCTACCGTTGGAACAACCACCTGGCCAAGCGTTCCGACGCCATTTCCACGCCGAAGCTGGCCAACCACGACGAGGACCGTACCGCTTCGACCCTGGGCAATTACAAGCCGAAGATTCGCCTGGCGGCGGCCGTGCTGATGACCGCAGCTGGCCGTCCGTATATCTACCAGGGCGAGGAACTGGGCTACTGGGGTACCAAGGCCGGCGGTGACGAGTATGTGCGTACACCGATTATGTGGACCACGTCCCAGTCTTCCGCCGCGTCCAAGGGCGTGTCCAACAAGGTGGACTGGAACATGCTGACCCCGTCCATTTCCGTGGCCAGCCAGGAGGCCGACGAGACCTCCCTGCTGACCCTGTACCGGCATTTCGCCTATGCCCGCAACATCAGCCCGGCCCTGGCGGACGGCTGGCCCGAGGCCGACGAGCGGACCGGTTCCGCGTATGACGGCCATGTCGCCGGCTGGTACCTGCATGCCAACGACGGTTCGGACAAGGTGGTGCTGGTGCTGCACAATTTCTCCAGCTATACCACCGACGTGACCCGCTGGCCGGGCGAGAATGTGTCCAACGACAACATCCTGGTGTCCAATGGCAAGGTGACCGTTTCCGGCGATATCGCTTCCGGCGCCACCGTGACCCTGCCCGGTTACAGTTCCGTCGTTTTTGCCTTGAATTAATTCATTCCGAAAAATAAGCTGCCTCATTTCAATACCTTCCGCTTCGCTTCATCCCTCCCAAACAAGTTTGGGCCCCTCCCGTTCACGAGGCCACGGGCGGCCACGGGTTTTGAAACGAGGTAGCTATTTTTCTCCATGTAGAGTCTTTCATGAAAGCACTGCGTATTTGCTGGAAGGTCTTGTACAAGACCCTGGCGTGTATTTTTGCTGTACTGATTCTGGCCATTCTGGTGACCGGAATCAGTCCCGTTTATGACTTCCCGAATCCGGAACCTTTCCGGGGGCCGGATATCTTCAACCCCTACAAGGATTTGGATACGGCGAACTGCTGGAAACAGACGGCGCTGCATGTCCATACCCGCGTCAAAGGGCCGCTGCCTTACAATGAGTGCGAATACTGGCCGACCGAGACCTGGCAGGCCTACGACCGTCTGGGATATGATATCGTCACCTTCTCCAACCACAACGAAATCACGACGCATCCGTTCGATTCCACCCTCCAGGTCAATGTGTACGAGCAGGGCTACAGCCCCTTCAAATTCCATAAACTGGTCTTCGGCAGCCGGAAAGTCCACCATTTCGACGCCCTGATTCCGCTGCTGGCCTCGCAGAAACAGCACCAGCTGGACTTCCTGGGGGCGGATTCGGATTTCATCCAGATTAACCACCCGTACCGGACCGTCGGGATGTCGCGCAGCCATATGGAAGATTTGACCGGATACGAACTGATGGAGCTGGATACCCATGTCAGTACGGAGAACGAGTACTGGGACTGGGCCCTCAGCGCCGGCCATTACAGTTTCGGGACGGCCAATGACGACCTGCATTATCCGGACCGCAGCTGGTGTACCGGCATCCGCTGCAATTTCATCTGCACCCCTTCGGGCCGCTATGCGGACTTGAAAGAGGCCCTGCTGGCCGGGCGCTTCTACAGCATGCGCATTCCGGATTACGGCAACGGCGACTGGGACATCAAGGCGGCGAAGAACCGGGAACTGCCTTTTGTCCGGTCCATCGGGCTGGACAGCGCAACGGTCTATATGACCCTTTCGGCACCGGCCGACAGCATCCGCGTCATCGGACAGGACCATGCGACATTGGCCTTGGTGCGGGATACCGACCGGATTACCTATACGATGCGCCCCGAAGATGCCTACGCCCGCATGACGGCCTGGTACCCGGACGGCGCGGTCATCTACACCAATCCTTTCGCCCGCTACGACGCTTCCGTGGCTGACAGCCCGATGCGGCAGACCCCGCATCCGGTCAACATTCCGCTGACCCTGCTCTGGGGGCTCCTGACGGCGGCCGGCATTGCCCTGACCCTGTGGGCCCTGTACAAAATCTTGAAAAGCTAGCCGCCCGGACGGCCATCTTTTCGGCAACAAATTGGCGCGTCCGGCAAAAAATCCGTATCTTTGTAGCCCATAAAATTGAAGCTATGATACATGGAAAAAAGATAGTCGTTGTGATGCCGGCGTACAATGCCGAAAAGACGCTGGAAAGAACCTATGCGGAAATCCCGCGCGACATCGTTGACGAGGTTATCCTCACCGATGATTGCAGCCGGGACGGCACCGTGGAAAAGGCCCGCGAGTTGGGCATCAAAGAGGTGCTGATTCATCCGAAGAACCGCGGCTACGGCGGCAACCAGAAGACCTGCTATGACCGGGCCCTGGCGCTCGGCGCCGACATTGTCATCATGCTGCATCCCGACTACCAGTATACGCCCAAACTGATTGAGGCCATGGCCTATATCATCGCCAATGGCGTCTATCCGGTCGTGTTCGGCTCCCGTATCCTGGGCAAAGGGGCCCGCAAAGGCGGTATGCCGCTTATCAAATATATCGCCAACCGCGGTCTGACCTTCACGCAGAATGTCCTGATCAACCAGAAACTTTCCGAGTATCATACCGGTTACCGGGCTTTCAGCGCCGACGTCCTGCGCAGCATCGACTATCACCAGTGCTCCGACGACTTCATCCTGGACAACGAGATGGCCGCTCAGATTTTCTGGGCCGGTTATGAGATTGGCGAGGTGACCTGTCCGACCAAATATTTCGACGACGCATCGTCCATCAATCTCCGCCGCAGCACCGTTTACGGGCTGGGCGTACTCCGGGTTTCGCTGGTGTACCGCCTGTGCAAATGGCATCTGTGCAAATCCAAGCTGTTCCCGCGTCCATGAGGCTCTCCGACCTGGCCCGCGGCAAAAGCGCCGACCTGCGGATTCAGGTGTTCCGTTATCTGGTATCCGGCGGCGTTGCGTTTTTGGTGGATACCGGGCTGCTGGCCCTGTTGACCGAGTGCTTCGGACAGCAACACCTGCTCCTCTGGACCGCGATTTCCTTTGCCGCCGGCCTGTGCGTGACCTACCTGTTCAGCATCCTGTGGGTCTTTGACAACCGCAGCCTGCGCAGCCGCAGCGCCGAGGTGACGATTTTCATTCTGATCGGGGTGATGGGCCTGGGACTGACCGAACTGCTGATGTGGCTGCTGACCGGCAAGGCCGGGTTGCATTACCTGTTGGCCAAGGTCATTACGACCGTACTGGTCTTCGTATGGAATTTTACCGCAAAGAAACTGATTCTCTTTCGAAGTAAATGAAAAACAAGAACTTACTGATCAATCTGCTCATCGCGCTGGTTGCCGCGCTCCTGTTTATTCCGGGTATCGGCAGCGTGCGGCTGTTCGACTGGGATGAGATTAATTTCGCCGAATCCGCCCGCGAGATGCTCGTGACCGGCGACTGGTTCAATGTCCGGATTAATTTCGAATCTTTCTGGGAGAAGCCGCCGCTCTTTATCTGGGCCCAGGCGCTGAGTATGAAGGTTTTCGGCGTGAATGAATTCGCCGCGCGTTTCCCCAACGCCTTCATCGGCATCGTCACCCTGCTGGTGCTGTTCAACATCGGCCGCCGTGCCGGCGGTACCCGTTTCGGCCTGCTCTGGACGATGATGTACGGGATTTCCTTCCTGCCGTTCCTGTATTTCAAATCGGGTATCATCGACCCCTGGTTCAATCTGTTCATCTTCCTGGGCATCTATTTCTTCGCGTTGTATACAGACCCGTCCGTGCCCGGACTCCGGACCCGTCATGCCGCCCTCAGCGCGCTGTTTATCGGGTTGGCTATCAATACGAAAGGCCCTGTCGCCTTCCTGGTCTTCGGGTTGAGTTTCCTGGTCTGGCTGGCCGTGCGGCGCTTCCGCATGGACTTCCGCTGGAAGGATGTGGCCGTGTATGCCGGCGTGCTCCTGCTTTCGGGCGGCGCCTGGTTCATCGCCCTGGCCATCAGCGGTCATTTCGATGTGATTCAAGACTTTATCACCTACCAGATCCGGCTTTTCGAGACCAAGGATGCCGGTCATGGCGGGTTCCTGCTGTATCATTTCGTGATTCTGCTCTTCGGCGTCACGCCGGCTTCTTTCTTCGCCCTGTCCTGCTTCCGCAAGAAGGCGCTGGAAGGGGAGGGGGAGACCCGTCTCGCCGTGCTGTTCCGTTGGATGATGGTGTCCTTCTGGGTGGTGCTGATTCTGTTCACGATTGTCCGGACCAAGATTGTCCATTATTCGTCGTTCTGCTATTTCCCGATGTCTTTCCTGGCCGCTTTCGCCGCGAGCCGGATGCTGGACGGGAAGTGGCGTTTCACCGGCTGGCAGCGCGGTCTGCTGATTGGCACGACGGCCGTCTTCGGTTTGATTCTGACGGCACTGACCCTTTTCGACCATTTCAAGGACAAGGTGGTGCCGCTGGTGCATGACCCTTTTGCGGTCAGCTGTATGGAGGCCACTTCGGAGTGGAAGGGCTTCGAGCCTTTTGTGGGGATTATCCTGATTGGCGTGACGATTTGGTTCTGCATTGCTTTCGCCCGCGAGCGCAAATGGCAGTATTTCATTGCTTTATCGGCGGCGAACCTGTTTTTCTCCATGACGGCCATCCTCTGCGCCGTGCCGGAAATCGAGAAGTACAGCCAGGCTTCCGCCGTGGATTTCTACATCGAGCGGCAGGGAGAGGACTGCTATGTGCAGCCGGCTTATTTCAAGAGCTATGCCCAGTATTTCTATACGGACCGGCAGCCGGAGAATCGCTGCGAAGATTTCGACTGGCTGTGCCGCGGGGCCATTGACAAGCCTGTGTATTTCGTGGTGAAAGATGTGCCCTGGGATGTGGAGAAGTTTGCCGAGGATGCGCCTGAGGCGGCGTTCCTGTATCAGCGTTCCGGTTTCCGTTTCTTCCGTCGCGAGGTGCCGGTCCGCGCGGGGGAGTAGCCGTTGACGGAATCATCGAGGGGGATGTCCAAATTGACGTTGGGGACATCCCCTTCACCTTTTTAGGAATGACTTAGCGGTTATTTTAGGTATCCTTCGCTGATGAGCCGGGTCTGGACCCGGGCGACGCGGTTGCTGATTTCCGGATGAGAGGAGAACAGTTGGTTGACCGGACTGCCGGCACGGGTGGAGGACGCTTCCAGGGACTGTAGCTTCTGCAGCCCGTTCATCAGATAGACCGGCGATTTCCCGTTTTCTTTGAGGAAGTTATAGGCGTAGTCGTCCGCTTCGGTTTCCTGTTTCCGGGAGTGGCTGGCATTGAACAAGGCTTCTCCCACGGCACCCAGTCCGGACTGGGTCAGGGTGGCTGCCGTCTGGCTGGTCGCCGCCACGCCAATCATCGCCGCGTTCGCCAGCATTGCGCTCTGCAGCTGTTTCTTGCTGTGTTTGAGGGCGACATGGCCGATTTCATGGCCGATGACTCCCAGAATCTGTTCGTCCGTCATGATGTCCATCAGCCCGGTATAGACCCGGACACTGCCGTCGGCGCAGGCGAAAGCGTTCACTTCCTTTGTCTTGTACACCTTGAAATTCAGCGGCACACCGTTCACGCTGTTCAGCCCGGAGGTGATTTTGGCCAACCGGACAGCGTAGGGGTCCTTGGCCGGCAGCACGTTGCTTTTGGCATCCAGCTGCGCGATGTATTGGGCCACGTACGACTGGATTTGTGCGTCGGTGATGGTAGCGGCCTGCAGGGCCTGGATACCCGACTGCGCGAGGTAGCCGTAGTTGAGGGTTGAGCACGAGCCCAGTGTGAGGGTTGCTGACAGGAGGAGAACGGTCCGGAGAGTGGCCAAACGTGTTTTCATGGTTGTAAGGTGCATTTGCTAACTCCTGCAAATATAATAAAAATTGCGGAGATGAGCAGCAGGGTCTTGCTGTAGTGTATGGCGGCTCTGCGCTCCGGCTGTGTTTTGCCGTGTTTGGTAGCATCGCGATGCGCCTGTTTTGTTCTGCGGCTCCGCGCATCGGCCGGGACGGAACGGCCTCCTGAGAGAAGGGATACGTCGGCCTTTTCCGCCCGGCGCTCCGCTGCTTCGCCGCCCAAAAATGTGCCCTTCCGTGTGTTATCAGCCTCTCTTCCGTCGCCGAGGGACTCCAAACAGAAATCCCGATTCACTTCGAACCGGGATTCCTGTATTTGTACTGAAGGAGCAGATTTACTCAAGCCTCAAGAATTTAACTTTTCCAGTTTTATCGTTCAGTACAATTAAGTACTTCATCGCGCTGATACACCAATTATCAACATCATAGTATCTATTATAGGATGCTCCTACTCCATTGTACTCTGTAGTGCTGAGTGATGAATCTGTGCCCCATAAAGAACCGTCGCCCACTAAATAATCGACCCAAAACGTTACATAATGAGTTGATTCAGAGGTGTATTCATATGTCCATAGAGACTTGTTGTACGCATCCTGCGACATTGCAAAACCATCGTGTGCATTGTTTATTTTTAGATAAACATTTTCATTAGATGCAGAAGACTGATAGTCTTCATTAAAGAAGTTAAAGATAGCAGATGTTCCGTCAGTGGGAATATCTATGATTAAAGAAGAAGATGCATCATCACTGGCTCCAAAGTTATAGCTATCAGAACTGTTGGCAGGATTGCCGATTGTGGATCCCCAGGTCTCATTGTACCGAATCTTAAACTTACCCTTTTGTCCAATTATATAATATTTCCCGTCATAGTCCTTATTGGCTAAAGGTATGCTTGTATCAGTAATATTCCAGTTATTTTCAGAACCAACCAAGTAGAAATTAAGATCTGCGCTGGTTTTTTCATATGACAGAACTGATGTTGTTGGATTAAAAGTGATGGTATAAGCGCCGCGGTCTGCCAATTTTACGGCAGTTGAATAATTCGCTTTCAATTCAACGTTACTACTTGTTGTGCCATCACTCTCCGGTCCCATTTTCATTATATCAGATGCAGGGTACTTTACATATACTGTAAAATACTGTGTACCAATTGAATTAATGCTAGTAGAATAAGTGGTCCCGGATTTTCCCATTTCCCAACCAGAGTCAGTGACATCCCAATCAGTCATGTCACTCTTTAGATATACCGTCGGGTTGATACTAATCGGCTTCATGTTGATCAGGTCATTCTGCGCCAGTGTACGCTCTGTGCCGATGCCGCTATCAAAGAACCAAATATTTGATCCTGCATCAGATATCCTTACGCCGGTTTTGTAAGTTCCCGGAGGAACAGGAAGATAGAACTCATTTTTACCGCCCGATATCCCCATAATGGTCACGGCATCACTGTTTCCTGATATAGAAGAAATGGTCAGGTCATCCGTGTTAACGGTATATTTACCTTTGAAATATGCTCCACTTTTATTAGGCTCAATCAGTATTTTCCCCGCAATGGACGGGACATCATTAATCGTGATATGCATTAATGCTCCTAACTGCGTAAATGCCAATGAGTTGCTATTGACTTTTGCGGCCATGATGGGCTTGATGTCATCAATGGAATTATACGACGCAGGATATTCGATCTCGTTTTTGGCTGAACCGACGATAGTGGCAGGATAATACGCAATGGAGAAATTGTAGGAGGTTCCTTCGTCAAGCGTTGCGGTAAACGTGCTCTTTTCTGCGGCGGAATTGTTGAATTCAATGAATTTACCACTGACTTCATCCCACACCGCAATCGTTTCATTTCCTTCCCATGCGAACACGCCTGTTCGGTCAGCTGTCACCTTTGTTTCGGGGAGGTTGGCCGTCAGCGTATAAACAACCTTACCGGCTGCGACGGTTTCCGCCGGAGTAAAAGTGTCTTGAACCGAGGCTTCTTTCGCGCATCCGGCAAGCGCCAAGGCGAGAACAGCAAAAAGGGTAAAATTCTTTTTCATAGCATGTTCATTTAAAGGTTACCAATCTTGATCTTCTCCGCCATCATACAGGTGGGCGTTGTTCATGTTGGCAGAAGCGCCGCTCCTGAGTGAATTCAGGAAATTCTCTTCAGTACGAATTTCGATTTGCTCCGTTGCAGGAGCTGCGTAAATTGTTTTTTTCATATTGTTGTGTGTTTGATTTTTCTCCCCATTTTGGGCGGTGGTCCGTCGCTCAAATTCGCAATTCTTTCCGATTCATGACGGAAAAGATAAGAATCGTATAAATCTTGCTTACCTTTTTTAACCTACGTATTTTTCCGGGAAAATGCTTATATATTTGCAGTCAATCTTAAAACAGGAGAACTATGAATACCGACAAGATTGACGGCAACGTC
>CADBPR010000014.1 GCA_902796555.1 uncultured Bacteroidia bacterium | reverse complement strand
TCCTGGCTCACCTTGCCGTGCAGCATGGATACGCCGTTGACATTCTGCGAAATATTGGCTGCCAGGAAGCTCATGGAGAACTTCTCGCCAGCATCCGTCGCATGAATCTTGCCCAGGCCCATGAACGCTTCCCAGGTGATGTTCAGACGCTGCGGGATGTCGCTGAGGTATTTGCGCATGAAGCCTTCGTCGAAGGCGTCGTGGCCGGCCGGAACCGGGGTGTGGGTGGTGAAGAGCGAAGAGGCGCGCACCACTTCCATTGCCTCGGGGAAGGAGAGTTTGTCCTGCTGGATGTATTCGCGCAGGCGCTCCAGGCCGATGAAAGCGGCATGGCCTTCGTTGCAATGATAGATGGTGGGATTGAGCCCGAGGGCGCGGAGGGCGCGGACGCCGCCGAAGCCCAGCAGGATTTCCTGTTTGAGACGGTTCTCCCAGTCGCCGCCATAGAGCTGGTGGGTCACGCTGCGGTCTTCTTCGCGGTTGGCTTCGAAATCGGTATCGAGCAGGTACAGGTCGGTACGGCCGACGGCGACTTTCCAGATACGGGCCGTCACGGTGCGGCCGGGATAAGCCACGCTGACGGTCATCCAGTTGCCGTCCTTGTCATAGACCGGCTCGGCAGGAATCTTCATGAAATCCTGGGCGTCGTAGCGGGCCGTCTGGTCGCCCTGGGCCGTCAGCACCTGGGTGAAATAGCCATAGCGGTACAGCAAACCGACTGCGACGAGGTTGACGTTCATGTCGCTGGTCTCCTTGAGGTAGTCGCCGGCCAGAATGCCCAGGCCGCCGGAGTAGATTTTCAGCGAGCTGTCCAGGCCGTATTCCATGCAGAAATAGGCGACGGAGGGCTCCGTGCGCTGCTGCTTCAGGGCCATATAGGCATTGAATTCCTCCATCACGGCATTCACCTGCCCGACGAAGGTCTTGTCTTTGGCCAGTTCGTTGAAACGCTTGATGCTGACCGTATCGAGAATGGCCACGGGATTGTGGCCGCTTTCGTGCCATACTTTCGCGTCCACCGTCTTGAACAGGGCCTTGGCGCTGTCGTTCCAGCACCACCAGAGGTTCTTGGAAAGGGTCTCCAGACCCTGCAGGGCCACCGGCAGGTGACGGGTCACCATGACGCTCTTCCAGGACGGTGCGTTGATTTCGATTTTCTGATAATTCATCTGTCTGTCTTCTGTGTTTTTCTGGTAAGCTCGTTTTTCAGCCACCACTTTTCTGATGGCCAGGGAGTAAGCTTCATTATAATATACTATCTGGTTCTGCCAGAGGGCGATGGACGCGGCTTCCCGGGCCGAATCCATATAAATCTTGCGTTGTTCGCTGTCCAGGGCGGCAATTTCCAGAATCCGGGCCTTGACGGCCGCGGTCACCTGGGCATAATTGCTGTCATTGCGGTCGACGACCGTGATGCCCGGATGGGCTTTGTCGCCGAAATGGTCCCGCACCCAGAGGCCGAATCCGGCCAGGGTGGTGGTGATGGTCGGCACCCGGAAGGCCACAGCCTCCAACGGGGTATAGCCCCAGGGTTCATAGTAGGACGGGAACATGGCCAGGTCCATTCCCACGAGCAGGTCGTAGTAGCGCATGTTGAAAATCCCGTCGTCGCCGTTCAGGTAGGACGGAATGAAATAGACCTTGATGCGGCCGGAGGGGTCGTTGGACAGGCCCAGTTCGCGGAAACGCCGGGTAATCTGGTCGTTTTCCGGATACATCAGGCTGTGCGAGACCTGGGTCGTGTAGTGCTCGTTGTCGCCGCGCACCATCTTGGAGACCAGGGCCCGGTCGGGACCGTTCTGCCCGCCCGGAATCATGATGAAAGCCTGGATTTCACGGCCGCGATAACCGTCCTGCTGCAGGCTTCCCAGGGCGTCGAGGAAGACGTCAATACCTTTGTTGCGGTATTCGTACCGGCCGCCGATGCCAATCAGGATGGCATCCTTGGCCACCGGCACGCCGGACATGGCCGCCGCCACTTCGATGAGCCGCTTGCGGGCGGCGCTGCGCTTGGCGTCGTATTCTTCGTCGGTCGCCGGGGTGAAACTGTTCTCAAATCCGTTCGGGGTCACGATGTCCACGGGGCGCTGCAGGAACTGGGCACATTCCCGGGCCGTGATGTCGCTGACGGTCGTGAAAACATCCGCATTGCGGGCAGATACTTTTTCGAGCGAATGCCGGGCCACAACGCCGAAGCGCCGGGCCATTTCATCCCCGTTGTAGGAAGCCATCCCGTCATACAGGGGCAATCCGTTGCCGGCAATGCAGCGGCCCACCACGGTGGCATGTGTCGTAAACACTGTTGCCACAGGGAGTTGCGATGTCTTCAGATACAGGATACCCGCACCGGTCTGCCACTCATGGAACTGGGCGACGACTTTCTCGGAGCCCGTCATGTTGTAGCGGTAGAAACTGGCGATTACCATACCGGCCACATACCCGAACAGGGCGTTTTCCTTGTAATCCCAGTCACCGGAAATGGAGTCTACGCCGTAGCGGGACCAACATTCGGCCAGAATCTCGTTCTGGCTCGGAATGAACTGGCGGAAATCCACCAGGATGGCGGTAGGCCGCCCGGGCACATTCCACCGTCCGATACGCAGGCGCAACCCCTCGGTCGCCGCCTGGCGCTTCCAGCCGCTGTATAAATGGACATCCTCGATAAAGTCGGGGTGACTTTCCGTTCCCATCCAGACGTCGGGACCTATCAGGATATGATGCCGTCCGAGCTGGGATTTCAGGTACAAGGACTTGGTGGCAATCACGGTATAGATGCCGCCCACCTTGTTGCACACTTCCCAACTGACCTCAAACAGATAGTCCGGCGCCTCAATCTTTTCCTTCATTTTCTATTTTTTCTTTACTGTCTTAACTGGCGTTTTCTTTTTGGCCGGCGTCTTTTTCGCGGGAGCCTTCACAGGTGCCGGGGCCGGGGTGGCCGTATCCAGGGTGGATACCTCGTCATTTACGCGGATGATAAAGTCGCTGAGCACGTTCATGTAGTTGATGAAAGCCTCATACGGCGTATCATACGGGTTGAAATACTTGTGTACTTCGGCGTCGGCGAAGAACTTGGTACACATGTAGTAGAAGTGGTCGCTCTCCTGGAGGTGGCCGAAGTCGTTCCACAGGGCTTCGTCATTGACCAGGGAGAGTTTTTCGTACTGGGCATACAGCTTGTTGTAGGCGTCCTGCTGGAGTTCGTTGCCCAGCCAAGCGGTCACGTCGCGCTCTTCGTCGGCCCAGGAGATGGGCTCCGGGACATCCAGGTCGGCCACGGCCTTGTGCTTTTTGGCCACCTCGGAAGGGGTGGTGAAGCGGAAGGTGCCGTCCGCGAGAATCAGTTCCGGCAGGTAGCGCATGAAGTCGAAAATGCCGCTCTGGGCGTTCTGGTGCTCGCCGAAGGTCTCGTAATCCATGAACAGGTTGACCACGTCGCCGCCGTCCTTGACGGCATCTTTCAGCCAGCCCAGGTATTTTTCGCCGGTCAGCGGCCAGTCGGCCCATCCCTTGTTGGAGAAGCGGAAGGCGATGTCGTCGCTCAGGGAGTAATTGCGCAGCAGGAGCTTGAGCTTGGGCTGCGTCTCGCAGGCGTAGATGAAATTCGGGCTCTTCCAGCCCATGATATGCTTGGCGCCTTCGGTCAGCATGGTCGTAAAGCCCATGTCATAGACCTCTTTGCCGATGGAATTGCTGTAAATCAGCTCGGTATTACGGAAGGCCGTCGGGGTGACGCCGAACCAGTTTTCGATGGCGGCGCGGTGCTTCAGCACCTGATGGCGGAACTCCTGGGGGTTGGCCAGGGATGCCAGCGAGTGGTAATAGGTCTCGCTGAGGAACTCCACCTGTCCGGTCCGGGCCAGGGCACGGAAGCTGTCGAGTACTTCAGGGGCGTAGCGGTCGAACTGTTCCAGGGCGGTACCCGAAATGGAGAAAGCCACCTTGAACTCACCGGGGTGCTTCTGAATCAGCTCCAACAGCAGCTGGTTCATGGGAAGATAGCACTTCTGGGCAATCCTGCGCAGGATGGTCCGGTTGGCGAAATCATCATAATAGTGCGAATCCTTGCCGATATCGAAGAAGCGGTAGAGGCGGAGTCGGGCAGGCTGATGCACCTGGAAATAAAGGGTTATCGATTTCTTGGCCATAACAGTGTCATTTAATTACGGATTCATATACCTTTTTCATCTTGGCGGTGGCGTTGTTCCACTTCAGGGTGTTGACTTCGTCATATCCCTGCACGGCGGCGAAATGGGCCAGGGCCGGATACTCAATCAGAGCGTAAATCTGGTCCGCCATGGCGTCGACATCCCAGAAATCCACCTTGAACGCATACTTGAGCACTTCGGCGGCACCGCTTTGGCGGGAGATGACGGAGGGCACGCCCGTCCGCATCGCCTCCAGCGGAGAGATGCCAAAAGGCTCTGAAACAGAAGGCATTACATACACATCGGACAGAGCGAACATCTTCTGCACATCCGCTCCGCGCAGGAAGCCGGTGAAGTGGAAGCGGTCCGAAATGCCCAGCCGGGCCACGTGCCGGATGGCGCGGTTCATCATGTCGCCGCTGCCGGCCATCACGAAGCGGACGTTTTTGGTGCGCTTGAGCACCTTGGCCGCCGCTTCAATGAAGTATTCGGGGCCTTTCTGGAACGTGATACGGCCCAGGAAGGTGACGACCTTGTCGCGGACGCCGCGTTCTACCTGCATGTTGTCGCGGCCGCTGAAATCCACCGCGTTGTGAACGGTGACGACCTTCTCCGGGTCGATTCCGTACTTGGTAATCACGATGTTGCGCGTCAAGTCGCTGACCGTGATTACTTTGTCGGCCGCCAGCATACCGTTCTTCTCGATGGCGAACACGCGGGTGTCGATGTTTTCGGCGCTGCCGCGGTCGAAGGAGGTGGCATGGACATGCACGACCAGCGGTTTGCCGGTCAGGCGCTTGGCCGTGATGCCGGCATAGTAGGTCAGCCAGTCGTGGGCGTGAATCACGTCGATTTCATCCTTGTGCTGCATGGCAATCGTGCCGCCCACCATAGCGTAGCGGGCCACTTCTTCCATCAGGTTGGCGCCGTATTTGCCGGAGAATTTGTATTTCTGGCCGTACTGGATGCGGAAATCCTTGACCTGCCGACGGCGCTCCTCCTCAACGAGGTTGTGGAACTCTTCCGGGTCCACGTAGGGCACCATGTTGGTCCCGACATGCAGGAACTGCACCTTGTCCAGGAAATTCTCGACATCCATTTCTTCGGCGAAGTCCACGGGCACGTCACTGGCATTGATGATGGTCGTGGCGCTCTGGTCTTCGTCGCCCGAGGCGGAGGGCATCACGAAAAGGGTCTCCACGCCGTTGTGGGCGAGGCCTTTGACGATGCCTTCGCAAGCTGTCCCCAGACCGCCTGCGATATGGGGAGGGAACTCCCATCCGAACATCAGAACTTTCATAGCTTAATCCTCCCTGTATTGGTCCATCATATAATCGATGCTCAGCAAGGCGGCCGTACTGAGGGCCGACGAAATCGCTCCGTGCGGCTCGTGCGGCGGGTCTCCGTCATACAGTTCGGAGAAAGCGCCGACGCCATGCTTGCTCAGGTCTTCCTTGAAGAAGCCTTCGCACAGCCATTCGGCCCGCTTGAAGAAGGACACGCCTTTGATGCGGAAGGCCACGGCAATGTACGGTTCCAGCAGGAAGGGCCAGGCGCTGCCCTGCTGATAGGCGAGGTCACGCTCAATCTGGGTGCCTTCATACACGCCTTTGTATTTCACGTCACGCGGTGAGAGCGTACGGATGCCTCTCTTTGTAACCAGCTCGTTGTCAATCACATGCAGAACTCTGGCGGCCACTTCGTCATCCACCGGGGAATAGGGTACCCAGAGGGCGTACAGCTGATTGGGACGGACGTCCAGATTCTGGCCGGCGTTGTCCACATAGTCCGCCAGATAGCCGCGCTCCTCGTTCCAGAACGTAGGCTGGAAATGTTCGGCGCAGATGTCGCGCACCGGCGTCCACTTGGCGATGAAGGCGCTGCGCGGGGAGGCGAAGCGGCGTTCCATGTCGATGGCGAAACTCAGGGCATTGTACCAGAAGGCATTGGTCTCCACCTGGTATCCGGCCCGTTCCGTGACGGGATTGCCGTTGATGTAGGCATTCATCCAGGTCAGGGCCGTATGGTCTTTCTGGGCCCAGAGCAGGCCGTTGGGATGCAGGGTAATCTCCTCGCGGCGGCCCGGTTCATAGCTCTCGATGATATCTTTGACGATGCCGCCGTACTTTTTCCAGACCCGGCGGGCATCGGCCCCGAAGTCGATGTAGCTCTGCAGGGCGCAGGGCAGGGTGAGCGGGGCTTCCACCTGGGTGGTCTTGTGCAGCAGGCGGACCTGTTCGTCGGCAATCAGGTTGTCCAGGATGTCTTCGAATTCACGGGTATCGCCGTTGGCGTAGAGGGTCAGGCCCGGCAGGGTGCGCAGGGTCTCGCGCAACAGGCCGGTATACAGCCAGGAATAACCGGCCGTAATCTGCTTGTGGCCGCCCCGGTCGCGTTTGAGCAGGTCGGCGCAGTGGACCAGCTGGTCGTGGAAACTGGTGATTTCCCCGGCCTGGGCCACGCCGTTCTCAAAGGCTTTTTTCATCGTACGGGGGGCCACTTCGGTGACGGAAGCGGAGAAAATGACGCTGTCCCCCGGCTTCATGGATACGGAGAAATGGCCCGGGACAAACAGGTCTTCCTTGCAGTCGAAACCGCGGCGGTACTCGTCGGAATAGGTGATGCCGTTGTACCAGTACGGGGCAGATTTGAAAACGGCTTTGGCCGTGTTCATCTGCAGGTGCAGCTCCGGGAATCCTTCATACAGGCGGAATGCGACACCGCTGCGGATTTCCCGGTAGTCCGTGCGGGCCTCCGGGTTCTGGTGCATCAGGTCGTGGATCCGCCGGAAGGCCAGGAACGGTTTCAACTGAAGTTCTACGGCCGAAGGAGCTTCCCGCAAGGTATAGCTGACCATCACCTGGTCCCGGTCGGGCGCCAGCAGGATGCGCTTGACAAAGACGATACTGCCGACCTTGTATTCTATCTCGGGAATCGGGTCGGCATTGAAGTCCACAATGTATTTGTGGCCTTTCGGATCATAGATATCGCCATAGCGGTGGATACCCAGATTGAACTGTTTGCCGCCGACCAGCAGGCTCTCGTCCAGGGATGACAGCAGGACGTATTTGCGTCCGCCGAAGGCATCCACCGGAACGCCCAGCAGGCCGTGGTAGCGCCGCGTATTGCAGGTCACGATGGACGTATTGCAATACGCCCCCGTCTTGTTCGCACATAGGATTTCCCGTTTGAGCGAATAGGACAGGTTGACAAGTTCTTGCTTGTTGAATTTCAGAAATGCCATATTATCCTATTTCAATTTCTTCAAAACCAGTGCGCAGCGGCTGGGGAGATAGAGTTTCAGGGTATGGTCGAAGGCCTGGTTGCCGTTCGGGCAGCGGCCCGGCACGCTGACATGTTTCTCCCCGGCAGCAATCCGGCCGAATCCGTCATAGACTTTCTCGTCCGAACTCAATGCTACCGTATATTCTCCCGCCGGTGCGGAAAAGCCGTAATCCGTGAACGAATCCACAGGATTGAAATTAAATGCAAAGATACAGTTTTTCCGACTGAAAATCAATATTTTCTTCTGCTCGTCGGCCGTGATAATGACCGGAGCGTCGGATAAAACGTTTTCCTTTTTGACCAGCCGCACCATGTCCTCGTCGAATTGGCGCAGGGCGCCGTAGCGCAGCGCGGGATTGTCGCTCAGGGACCACTGCCGGCGGGCATATTGGAAGGACCAGCCGTTCCCTTCCCGCGGGAAGTCAATCCACTCGGGATGGCCGAATTCGTTGCCCATGAAGGTCAGGTAGCCGCCGCCGGACGTCGCGAGCGTCACCAGGCGGATCAGCTTGTGCAGGGCGATGCCCCGGTCGACAATCAGGTTCTGCGAACCGGTGTTCATGCAGAAATACATTTCCTTGTCCATCAGGCGGAAAATGATGGTCTTGTCGCCCACCATCGCCTGGTCGTGACATTCGGCGTAACTAATCGTCTTTTCGTCGGCGCGTTTATTGGTCAGCTCGTACCAGATTTCGCCCATGTTCCACTGGTCGTCGCTCTTTTCCTTGATCCATTTGATCCAGTGGTCGGCCACGCCCATGGCCATCCGGAAGTCAAAGCCCACGCCGCCGTCCCGGTAGGGCGCCGCCAGCCCTGCCATGCCGCTGACATCTTCCGCGATGGTCAGCGCGTCGGGATTCAGCTCATGGATGAGCAGATTGGCCAGGGCGAGGTAGATGACGGCGTTTTCATCCACGCCCGCGTCGAAATAGAGGCTGTAGTTGCCGAAATCCTTGCCCAGCCCGTGGTCCCAGTAGAGCATGCTGGTCACCCCGTCGAAGCGGAAGCCGTCCAGCCGGTATTCTTCCATCCAGAACTTGCAGTTGCTCAGCAGGAAATACTTCGTTTCATTCTTCCCGTAATCGAAGCAGCGGGAACCCCAGGCCGGGTGGCGGCCCTGCGCCCCGCCGTAGAAGTACAGGTCTTCGCGGCCGTCGAAACGGGACAGGCCCTCGGCTTCGTTGTCGACGCTGTGCGAATGCACGATATCCATCACGACGGCGATGCCCCGTCCGTGGGCGTCATCCACCAGTGCCTTGAATTCTTCCGGCGTGCCGAAGCGGGAGCTCAGGGCATAGAAGTTCGATACCTGATAGCCGAAGGAGCCGTAGTACGGATGCTCCTGCAGGGCCATAATCTGGATGGTATCGTAGCCAAGCCGGGCGATACGCGGCAGCACGTTTTCGCGGAATTCGTTGAAGGTGGAGACTTTCTCAGCCTCCCCGCTCATGCCGATATGGCACTCGTAGATGAGGGGGTGCGGCCGTTTTCCCGGGCGTTTGTTGCGCCAGACATAGGGTTTTTCCGGTTCCCACACCTGGGCGCAGAACACCTTGGTCTCCGGGTCCTGGACGGCACGGGTCACATAGGCCGGAAGCCGTTCTCCCCCGCCCCCGGGCCATTCGATGAAGAGTTTGTACAGGTCACCGTGATGCAGGAACATCTCCGGCAGGCGGATTTCCCAGTTGCCGCCGCCGGTGGGGTGAAGCTCATAGGCCGCCGTACGCTTCCAGTTGTTAAAGACGCCGATCAGGTAGATACGGGTGGCATTGGGCGCCCATTCGCGGAAGACCCATTCATTGCCCGCTTTATGCAGACCGTAGAACAAGTGGTTGTTGACGGCGTCTTTGAGCAGGCCGTCGCCGGCTATGAATTTGCGGGTCTCTTCGATTCGCTGATGCCGGGCATCGATAGCGCCTTTGAAGGGCATCAGATAGGGGTCGGTATCGTATATCATGGGGCTATTGTTTTTCGATGGATTCCCGTACGGTGCGAAGGTATTCCCGACAGGCGGCAATCAATTCTTTGGAACGGGCCACGAGGGCGCCGATATCGTCCAGGCTGGTAGCGGAATCATCCACCTTGCGGGCGATTTCTTCCAGCTCGGCCATGGCCTTTGTATAATCGAATTTTTCTTCCATACGCGTATGTATTTCATTTCTTTGCAAAGATAGCAAATAAACCGGGACGGTGGCACCTGCCGGCACCTTATGCCGTCTGCGTTTTGATATCCGGTTCGGTCAGGGAGACTTCCCGGACCAAGCAGTCCAGTTTCCCGTCGGGTAGGAAGACCCGGACGGCGTCGCCCGGACGATAATCCCGGGCCCGCGAATCCCGCCGCCCGCGGGCATTTTCCACGACAGGAATCCCCCGCTCCAGCACCCGGCGCGGATCGGCGGACAGGATATGCTGTTCCAGCGCGGTCAGCCGGATGTCGGCTTTTTCCAGCACATGCAGCGCCATCTGCCGGATAAACGTTTCTTTTCCGTCCAGCCGGTCGGCCGCCCGCAATACCCGCCCCGTCGCTGCGCGGCCGAGGGTCTTCTGCCAGTTGTCCACCGCCTCTTCGGCCTGCCGGATCCGACCGGCCGCCGCCCGGCCAAGAACCTTCTGCCAGTATTCTACCGCGGACTCCGCCTGATGAAGACGCCCTGCCGCTCCGTGTGCAATCCGGCTTGCCGTCTGGTCCAGCCGGAGTTCCTGTCCATGCAGCCGTCCGGTAAAGGCCCGCTGCAGCCGCATCTCCAAGGCCGAAATGCGCTCATCTTCCGCCGCAGAACACTCCAGGAACAAATCCGCCAGGGCGGTCGGCGTTTTCACCGAGAGATGGGCCACTTCGTCGGCTACGTGGTGGTCGCGGTCATGGCCGATGGCCGTGAAAACCGGAATTGGGAAACGGGCTATCGCCGCGGCCAGGTCATAATCATCAAAGCACTCCAGGTCCAGTTCGGACCCGCCGCCGCGCAGAATCAGCACGGCATCATACGGCACGGATGCCTCCGCAACGGCAGCCAGGGCGGCACAGATGGAGACCGGCGCACCCTGTCCCTGCATCGTCGCCTCGAAGAGATCCACCGCATAGGCATATCCGTATTCGTTTTCCAGCAGATGGCGCCGGAAATCACCGAAGCCTGCCGCATCAGGGGCTGAAATCACGGCCAGCCGGTAGGGCAGTTCCGGCAGGCAGAGCTCTTTCTGCAAGTCCAGCAGTCCTTCGCGTTCCAGCCGCTCCAGCGTGAGCTTGCGCCGCAGTTCGCGGGCGCCTACGGTAAATTCGGGATTGATTTCATCGATGGTCAGGGCCATGCCGTAGAGTTCGTGGTACGAGACGCGTACCCGCACGAGCACTTCCACGCCGGCCTTCAGTTCTTCCCCGGTGACAGCCTTGAAATACTGGCTGATAAAGGGCCAGTTTTGGCGCCAGATGGCACCGCGCACCTTGGCAATCACACCGGAAGGACCGCTCTGGGACAGTTCCAGGTAGCAATGCCCGTTGGTCCGCACGCCCAGCGAAGCAATCTCCGCCTTCACCCACAGCGCATCCGGAAACAGGCTCGCGACCCCCTGTTTCAGCAAGCCTTGCAATTGGTACAGGTCTATGTATTCCATTTCTTGTCCCATACCCTACAAAGATAGCAAAAAGCTGCCATCATTCAAAACTCAGTTAAGTGAGAATCATGGTAATGGCGGCGGGGCTATTTCTGCCGCACATAGACCTGGACGGGGCAGCCGGTCAGATCGAAGTATTCGCGGAGCTTGTTCTCCAGGAAGCGCTTGTACGGGTCTTTGACGTACTGCGGCAGATTGCAGAAGAAAGCAAAAGCCGGGAAACGGGTAGGAAGTTGCGTAATATATTTGATTTTCACGTATTTACCTTTCCATGCCGGCGGCGGATAATTCTCGATTTCGGGCAGCAGGGCCTCGTTGAGGCGGGCCGTCGGAATCTTGCGGGAATAGTTGTCATAGACATGCTGCACCTCGTCCAGCACATCCATGATGCGCTGCTTGTTGAGCACGGACGTGAAGACAATCGGAACATCCGTAAAGGGCGCAATCCGCGCCTGCAGGGCCTCGCGGTACTTCTTCATCGTATTCTGGTCCTTCTCGAAAAGGTCCCATTTGTTCACCACGATGACGCAGCCCTTCCGGTTGCGCTGAATCAGGTTGAATATGCTCATATCCTGTGCTTCCATCCCCGAATTGGCATCAATCATCAGCACGCAGACATCCGAATGTTCAATGGCCCGGATGGCCCGCATCACCGAATAGAACTCCAGGTCTTCGCTGACCCGGTTCTTACGCCGCATCCCGGCCGTATCGACCAGCATCAGTTCGTGTCCGAACTTATTGTAATACGTTGATATCGAGTCTCTTGTCGTCCCGGCAACGGGCGTTACGATATTGCGGTCTTCGCCCAGCAGGGCATTGGTCATCGAAGACTTGCCCACATTGGGCTTGCCCACGATGGCGATGTGCGGCAGTTCGGGATGTTCGTCGTCGTCCCCGTTGTCCTCCGGAAGGAGGCGGACAATCTCGTCCAGCAGGTCGCCCGTTCCGCTGCCGTTGGCCGCTGAAATGCTCCAGACTTCGCCCAGTCCCAGCGAGAAGAACTCGTAGGTGTCGAACACCTTTTCCGCCGTATCCACCTTGTTGGCGCACAGGACGACCGGTTTCTTGCTGCGGCGCAGGATGTCGGCGATTTCGGCATCATAATCGGTAATGCCGGTGGCTGCCTCCACCAGGAAAAGCACCACGTCGGACTCTTCGATGGCAATGTGTACCTGCTTGCGGATTTCTTCCTCGAACACATCGTCCGAACCGGAAGACCAGCCGCCCGTATCCACGACGGAAAACTCCTGGCCGCACCACTCGCACTTGCCGTAATGACGGTCACGGGTCACGCCAGCCGTCTCGTCGACAATAGCCTGCCGCATCCCGACAAGGCGGTTAAAAAGGGTGGATTTGCCGACATTCGGCCTTCCTACAATAGCTACTAAACGGCTCATAATCAATCTATTAATGCTCTATTTTATACAATCCGCACCCGGCGCAGGCATCACTGTATGTCCCGGGGCAGGGGGCTTTCTTTTCACGGGCCAGACGGTCCAATTCCTCTTCCTTCATGCAACGGATACCCATCTTCCGCATGTTCTCGTTGGCTCCGACATCGCTCTGGGGAAAATCCTTCTTCAGAAAAATGATGTTGAAGCACATCGCGAACACGCCGATGCCGATGATAATCAGGGCTGCGAGGAAGACTTTCATAGGCCGTTAATACACGAATTCGCCGCTGATGGGCTCGTAGTTATACACTTTGTCGATGATACGGGCAAAGGTTCCGGCCATGGACACGACCGTAATCTTGCTCCGGTCCTCGCCTTCGCGGAGCGGAATCGTATCCGTCACCAGCACTTCCTTCAGGGCGGATGCGGCAATCCGGTCGTAGGCGGGGCCGCTGAGCACCGCATGGGAGGCACAGGCGCGGACGCTGGCCGCACCCTTGTCCATCAGCACGTCCGCCGCTTTGCAGAGGGTTCCGGCCGTATCAATCATATCATCCACAATCACGATATCGCGTCCTTCCACATCACCGATGGCCGTGATGGAACCCACGACATTGGCCTTGGAACGGGTCTTGTGGCAGATAATCACCGGGCAGGCAAGGTCCCGCGCATACGCATTCGCCCGCTTGGCGCCGCCCATGTCCGGAGCGGCGATGGAGAGGTTCTTCAGACGCATCTGTTTGATATACGGGATAAACACCTTGCTGGCATACATGTGGTCCACCGGGCAGTCGAAGAAGCCCTGAATCTGGTCCGCATGCAGGTCGCAGGTCATAATCCGGTCGGCGCCGGAGGCCTTCAGCAGGTTGGCCACCAGCTTGGCGCCGATGGATACGCGCGGCTTGTCCTTACGGTCCTGACGGGCCCAGCCGAAATAGGGCATCACGGCTATCACCTTGTCGGCGGAGGCACGTTTGGCCGCATCAATGGTCAGGAGCAGCTCCATCAGGTTGTCTGTCGGCGGGTAGGTCGATTGAATGATAAAGACCGTCGCACCACGGACGCTCTCGACAAAAGCAGGCTGGAATTCGCCGTCGCTGAAATGGGTCACCTCAGACCGGCCCAGGTGCAGGGGCTGCTCCCCTTCCCTGAGATTCTTGTTCATTTCTTCCACCACTTTCTCCGCAAAGCCTTTGGAGGCTTCGCAGGCGAACAGTTCCATTCTGTGTTCAAACTGCATGACGAAATAATTTTAAGGACGTTGGTTCATTAAAAACCGGGCCGGACATCTTCCAGCACACGGCTGATATATCCCGTAATCTCTTCCTTTCCCAGCCCCGACTGCGCCGAGCTGACAAAGCACGGCGGCAGGGTATCCCAGTCCAGGAGGAGTTGCTGTTTGTATCTGTCTATCTGCTTTTGCAGGGCCTGCGGGCCCATTTTATCCCCCTTCGTGAAAATGATGCTGAAGGGGATGCCGTTTTCACCCAGTTCGTTGATGAAATCGACATCGATTTTCTGCGGGTCGTGGCGGGAGTCCACCAGCACGAACAGCATCACCATCTCTTCCGAATGGCTGAGGTAGTCGCTGATGATGTCGTGGAGTTTCATGCGCTCTTTCTGGGGCAGTTTGGCGAATCCGTAACCGGGCAAATCCACGATATACCAACTGTCGTTCACCAGAAAATGATTGATCAGTTTGGTCTTGCCGGGCGTGGCGGAGGTCATGGCCAGTTTGCGGTTGCCGCAGAGCATGTTGATCAGGCTGGATTTGCCGACGTTCGACCGGCCGATAAAGGCGAATTCGGGCAGACGGCGGGCAGGTTTCTGCTCCACCCTGGTGCTGCTGCACACAAATTTTGCGTCCGTAATTCTCATATCCACCCTTTTGCTGTGCAAAGATAGAAAATCCTCCCGGGATTTCCAATGCCGGGAGGATGAATTCCCATCATGCGCTGGGATAACGGATGGTGAAGCAGGCGCCGCCCAGGGAGAAGGAGCGGCTGTAGGCGATTTCTCCGCCGCAGCGTTCCAGGATATTTTTGCAGATGGCCAGGCCGATGCCCGTGCCGCCGCTCTTGGTCGTAAAGTTCGGCGTAAACAGACGGCCGCGGTTCTCGTCCCGCACACCCGGGCCGTTATCCTCCACGACGATGTCATAGAATCCTTCCCGGGCGGAATGGCGCAGGGACACCAGCACCTGGCCGGGCCGGGCGTCGGCGCCGTCTTCCCGCTGCTGGTTCTCGATGGCCTGCACGGCATTGGTCAGCAGATTGACGAAGACCCGCGTCAGCTGCGGTTTCGGGCCGCTGATATGCGCGCCCTTGAGGCCCATGTAGTGGAAGGCGATGTTGTCTTTGTCGTCGAACAGGGACACCTGGTCGGCCAGCAGCGCATCCAGGTCGATGTCGACCGGTTCTTCACTGTAGAGTTTGGCGAAGGTGGAGAATTCATTGGCCGTATCGGTCAGTCCGTCAATGCTTTCCAGGATAACCGGAACGATGCTGTCGAACTTCTCTTCCCACTGCGGGTCATTTTTGGCCTTGAGCCGGATAATCCGCTGAATCTGGAGTTTGATCGGGGTGAGCGGATTCTTGATTTCATGGGCGACCTGCCGGGCCATCTCGCTCCAGGCCTTGTCCCGCTCCACCTGGGCCACCTGCTTGCTGCTTTCCGACAAGTCGTGCACCATCAGGTTATACGCCCGCACCAGGGATGAAATCTCGTCCTCCCGTTCATAGATAATATACTCCAGACCGTCGATACGGGCGGCGTTCATCTTCATGCCCATTTCAATCAGCGGCCGGAACATCTTGTCCACCACCTTGGTCGCGAAGAACCGGGTGAACAGCAGCAACAGCAGGAAGACGGTGATGACGAACACGGCGTGGAACACCGCTTCGGAACGGAAGTCCAGGCCGGAGTCCGTGTACGGGGCGCTCAGGATGGCCAGCATCCGGCCGTCTCCGTTGAACACGGGGGCATACATCGAATAGAAGGTATGCGAGGCAAACTTCTCTTTATGAATATAATAGCGCAGGTGGCGGTAGCGGATGCTCCGGTAGGCGTCTTCGTCCAGGCGGGAGCCCAGCAGCATCCGTTCGAACACGTCGGGATAGGTGGATTTGAACACCCTTCCGTCCGTCGTATACAGGGAAATGTCGGATTTGGTATAACCGGCGATGTCTTCCAGCGCACCGGTGAATTCCTGGGAGTTGAATTCGGCGGCGGTCGTAAAATAACGCCCGGAGGCCTCCACCAGGGACTGAATCGTGCCGATTTTCCCCGTCATCAGGTTCATCACGTTGCTCTCGTTGCGCCGGTACACGAACAGCACGCTGATGAACGCCATCGCCACCAGCGTGGAAATCAGCGACAGATACAGGACCGTACTGATCCGCGTTTTGTAATAGTTGCGGTCAAAGGCCGTCTTGCGGCGACGCCGCAGGGTGGTCACGCTGATGCCCAGATAGGCCACGATGCCCAGCAGGAAGGCCGCCACCATATACCGGACGAACCCCACGGCGGGACGGGATATGATAACCGTCTCGTCATCAGATACTTGCGATACAAAATGGACATACTCGTCACGACTCAGGAAGCCCGACCCCTGCGACCCTTCATTGGAGCTGAGCGGCTGGCCGTCCAGCACCGTCGGGTAGGCATAGTCGCCTTGGTAACTGACCAGCTTTCCTTCCCGGTATTTGCCGTAGGAATAGCGCTGGGGCACAATGACCGAACCGGGAACGGAATTGCCCAGAATATAGGAATATCCCCGGCCCACCTTGTCGGCCTTGGACTCGATGCCCAGCAGGAGGCGGGTCGTGCCGACGCCGGCATCGGCATAGTCGAACACACCCGTATACTGCACCCGCCCCGTCCCGGAGACCGAGTAGGAGAAGCGGGAGCTGTCGGCGATGGCGGTGGCGGAACCCAGGCGGTCGTCCAGCATCCGGAGGACGGCCGGGTCGGACTGGGCCTCGTTGAACATATACAGGCTCACGTCGTAATCCTGCGAAATGCGCGCGAGATAGTTCTCCGTGATGCGGTCCAGAATGATGCGGTAGTCCCGGTTCTCGGCAATCAGTACCGGGATGACCGGGTCGCGGGCAATGGCCCGTTCCACCCCGCGCAGCTGGAGTTCCAGCACCAGTTCTCGGTCCATGGCCAGGCGGTTGGCCCAGATGTCCACCCGGCTTTCTTCGCGGCGGAAGCTCAGGATGGAGGAGAGGGTCACCAGGTAGAGGGCCGCCAGAACGGACAGCACCACCCGGGAGGTCGGCGAGAAGATACTGATGCGCCATCCGAAACGCCTGCGCAACAGGGGCAGGAGCAGCTGGAGCAGCAAGGCCAGGGCCATCAGCAGGCACAGATAGGTCAGATAGACATAAACCGTATAGCGTGATATGCCGGATATGCGGTACAACTCCATTACGATATTGGAGTTGAGCATGATGCTTCGGAAAGACCAGTTGATATAGACGGCGACCGCCAGCATGGCCACGAGGATGCGGGCCGCATAGAACGCCCGGGCGGAGGGGCTGCGCAGGGCCCGGCGCAGAACAGGCTGGCGGACTACATATAAACACGTGACCATCAGCACAATCCAGATGCCGGCAATCAGCACGGCGCCCAGGGAATAGAAGGCCGGTCCGTCCGCATAAACGGTCGGAGAAAACAGGCCTGAGATCTGTTTCATGCTGCGGCCCAGCAGATAGAAGAGCCCCAGCAGCAGGGTCAGCAGGGCCATGACAAGGGTCGCCACGCCGCGGGAAGGGTGATTGTTCAGGAACAGCAGGGCCCCGGCAATCAGCAGGAAAAGGGCAATCCAGACGGCCGTGGGATGGGGCATCAGCGGCACGACGCCGGCATTCTCCTGGATGATTTTCATCAGGGGCTTTCCGCCCACGGATACCGGCACGCCGCCACTGTAGGAAATGGGGTGAATCACAAAGCGGTCGGAAAGATGCAGATGGGGGTTCACCCCGTTGGAAACACCTTCCACGAAGGTATTCATCACCTCCAGTCCGCCGATGACCCAGCAGCCGGAGGGGCCCATCCGCCCTTTGACCAGGTACCATTTCGGGCCGATGTTCATGTAATTGAGGCTGGTGTCCACATCCACCAGCGGCGACACGACGTTGAACCGCAGGTTGCGGATGCGTTCGATATAGGAACGGCGGCTGATATCGTCGTTGTCCAGCGTGAACTGGTTGCACCAGCAGCGCAGGGAATCGTCGTCATAGCGGTAGATGACCATGTCGTCGGGGAACCCGTCCAGCTGCGGCCACTCCCCGCGGGGTAGCGCGGCCACGGCATCCGCGTAAGCGTCCAGGCGGGCCAGCCTTTCTTCCATCTGGCGGGACGTACGCGAGGCAGCCAGGCCGGTGAAATCGGTATCCCGGTTGAGCACGACGGAAATGCCCGTGACCAGGAGGGCCGCCAGTATCAGCCAGATCCACAGATAATCCCGCCAGGTATGCCGCTGCTTACTCATTGTGATAAGGTTCTCCCCGGAGAATGGTAAAGGCCCGGTACAGTTGTTCCACAAAGAAGGTCCGCACCATCTGATGCGAGAAGGTCATGGGAGAGAGGGATATTTTTCCGTCGGCCCGGGCATAGACCGCGTCGGAGAAGCCGTAGGCACCGCCCACGACGAACACCAGGTCGCGTCCGCGGTTCATTTTTTCCTGTATCCACCCGGCGAATTCGACGCTGCGCCGCTGGCGCCCGTGTTCATCCAGGAGGATGACCTCGTCCGCAGGCCGCAGCTGGGCCAGCAGCAACGCCCCTTCTTTTTCTTTGATCTGCTCGCGGGACAGGGCCGACACGTGCTTGAGTTCAGGCAGTTCCGTGAGGGTGAAGGGCACATAGTGCGCGAGCCGCGCCGTATAGAGGGCGAGGCCTTCGCGTACCCAGGAGACATCCGTCTTCCCCATCGTGAGCAGGGTCATTTTCATAGCAGGCAAAGATAACAATTTTCAGGCACGTGCGCAAACCGCGGTTGGCTCGGATTTTGCAAGACTTGCTGCTTTGTTATGAATTGGAAATCAGTCAGACTGCTCCTGGCCGTCCTGGCGGCACTGCTGGTCGGAAACGTCGCCTTCGCCCAACCTTCCGGCGAGGGGAACAATGTTTTCGTCCCGATTGCCAAATACATCCGCAACGGAGACGCCGAACGGCTTTCCGCATGGTTTGCCGACAATCTGGAGGTGACGATTTTTTCCAGCAGCAACGATGCCAGCCGCAACCAGGCCAAACAGATTGTCAAGTCTTTCTTTGACACCTATTCGCCGCGCGCCTTCACCATCAACCACACGGCCGGACGGCCGAACATGAAGTATGCCTACGGGACCCTGACGGCGGGCGGAGAGAACCTGAGCGTCACCATTTTCGTCAGCTGCAAAGACGGAAAGAACTACTACATCCAGCAATTAAAATTCGAAAAACGGAATTGACGCCTTTTTGGCACAGGCTTTGCAAATCAGATAAAACGGTTAGTTTAGTTGATAATAATAGGGTTTAGAAAAGCGGTCGCTCCTTCTCGGGAACGACCGCTTTCATGTCGGAAAGACGGACCCTTACACGCGCTGGCCGTAGGAACGGTCGGTGGTGTTGACCGTAATCTTTTCGCCCTGCTGGATGAACAGCGGAACCATGATTTTGGCACCGGTCTCCAAGGTGACTTCCTTGAGGGCGCTGGTCGAAGCGGTATTACCCTTGACAGCGGGCTCGGCATAGGTAACCTCGAGGGTGACATAGGTCGGGAGTTCGCAGGTCAGGCAGCGCTCTTCCGGCTCGGTGACGAACATCATCTCCACATGCTGTCCTTCTTTCATCAGGTCGGCATTCTCGACGACGTCCTTCGGCAGGGAAATCTGCTCGTAGGTCTCTTCATGCATAAAGTTGAACCCGTCCTCGTCCCCATAGAGGAACTGGTAGGGGCGACGCTCCACGGTGATGGTGTCGATTTTGGCGCCGGCGGTGAAGGTATTCTCCAGGATGCGGCCGTTCTCCAGGTTGCGCAGCTTGGTCTTCACGAAAGCGGGGCCTTTGCCCGGTTTGACATGCTGGAACCATACGATGGAGCACGGTTTGCCATTGAAATTCAGATACAGTCCGTTTTTAAAATCAGCTGTTGTTGCCATAAAAAATATCTATTTGTAAAATAATTCCGTTATAAGGTTATAAGCTATAAAAAACTTCTTAATCGCACAAAATTAGTGATTTGTCGGCGAAGATGCAAAAAATTCCGCATCAAGGCTTATACTTACCGTCGATGCGGGCTACAATTTCTCCATTTATAGGGAGCGCAGCCGCGCAGCCACCGCTTCCAGCAGCCATTTGGGCGTGGAGGTGGCTCCGCAGACGCCGACCCGGTCCCCGTCCCGGAAGGTGGCAGGGTCCAGTTCGGCCGGACTGCCCACCCGGACGGTCCGCGGATTGACCCGGCGGCACAGGTCATAGAGCACTTTTCCGTTGGAAGAATCCCGGCCGGCGACGAAAACGATTACGTCCCGGGCGGAGGCGAATTCCGACAACTGCACATGGCGGGAAGCCACCTGCGAGCAGATGGTATCGTGGATGGTCAGATGCCCGCCGTGGCCTTCCAGGGCCTGTTCTACGGCCTGGCATACCGCCTTGTAGCCATCCGGGCTCTTGGTGGTCTGGGAGAAGAGTTCGATGTGGCGTTCCAGGTCCACCCGGCCGGCCCGCAGGGCCTCGGACAGCATCTCCATGTCTTCCACCACCAGGGCGTCGCCGTCCACCTGCCCGACCAGGCCGAGCACTTCCGCATGGCCCACTTTTCCAAAAATCAGAATCTGGGACCCCTGGTCATGGGCTTCCCGGATGTGGCGCTGGAGCTGCAGCACCACCGGACAGGTACAGTCAATCAGCCGGATGCCGTACCGGCGGGCTTGGGCATAGGTCTGCGGCGGTTCGCCGTGGGCCCGTATCAGGACGTCGGCGCCGGCCAGACGGGCCATGTCCTCTTTCCCGATGGTCCGCAGGCCTTTGTCGCCCAGACGCTCCAGCTCGGCTTCGTTATGCACGATGGAACCGAGGGAATAAAGGGTGCCGTTCCCGCCGGAGAGGAAATCCTCAGCCTTCTTGATGGCCCGGATAACCCCGCCGCAGAAACCGGACTGCGGGTCTATGGTGACGTCCAGCCGCATTACCAGCGGGTCTCCAGAATGCCGAAGCGGCCCTGTATCAGACCGCGGATCCAGACGACTTCTTCGTGGAGGCTCATGTCCGAATTGTCCATCACGAAAGCGTCCTCCGCCTGACGCAGGGGTGACACTTCGCGGGTGGAATCAATCCGGTCACGCTCTTTCAGATTAGCCAGAACATCCTGGAAATCAGGCGTTTCGCCCTTTGACACCATTTCGTCGTAACGACGCTGGGCCCGCACCTGGTCGTCGGCCACCATGAAAATTTTCAACTGGGCATCCGGGAAGACGGTCGTACCGATATCCCGTCCGTCCATGACGATGCGGCCCTGCCGGCCGAATTCACGCAGGCGGCGGTCCACATAGGCCCGCACCTCGGGCACGGCGGCAATCGGGCTGACGGAGCCGGATACGGCCAGCGTCCGGATGGTATCTTCGATGCAACGGCTGCCCATATAGGTCTTGCTGCCGGACTCGAAATGAATGTCCAGACCGTCCAGGGCGGGAATCAGGCGTTCCAGGTCAATCCGGTCGCCGTCTGTAATCATCCCGTTTTCCAGGGCGAACAGGGTGACCCCGCGGTACAGGGCGCCGGAGTCCAGATACAGAAAATCAAACTCCTTCGCAATCAATTTGGCGAAAGTGCTTTTGCCGGTAGACGAATAACCGTCAATGGCGATGATGATATCGGGGACTTGCATAGCGTTATGCATTAAACGTAATTCGTAACATCCTGCACGGAGACCGGGTTGCCGCCCAGAATCAGCAGGCGCTCCACGACGTTGCGCAGTTCGCGGATATTGCCAGGCCAGGTTTTTTCCTGCAGCAGACGGACGGCCTGCGGCGCGAATTCCCGGAGCGGTTTGCCCGTTTCCGCGCAAATCTGTTCGGTGAAATACTGCACCAGCAGCGGAATGTCATCCTTGCGCTCGTCCAGGGAAGGCACTTTGATGACGATGACGCTGAGCCGGTGGTACAGGTCCTCGCGGAAGGTTCCTTTTTCAATCTCGGCCTTGAGGTCCTTGTTGGTGGCGGCTATGACGCGGACATTGACTTCGATGTCTTTGTCGCCGCCCACCGGGGTCAGTTTGCGCTCCTGCAGGACGCGGAGCACCTTGGCCTGGGCCGCCAGGCTCATGTCGCCGATTTCGTCCAGGAAAAGGGTCCCGCCGTCGGCCTGCTCGAACTTGCCCTTGTGGTCTTTGACCGCCGAGGTGAAGGAGCCTTTTTTGTGGCCGAACAATTCGCTTTCTATCAGTTCGGACGGGATGGCCGCGCAGTTCACTTCGATGTACGGCATGGCGCTGCGGGCGCTCTGCTGGTGCAGGCTGCGGGCCACCAGTTCCTTGCCGGTGCCGTTGGCGCCGGTCACGAGGACCCGCGCATCGGTCGGGGCCACCTTTTCAATCATCTCCCGGACGTGGCGGATGGGCTCCGATTCGCCAATCATCTGCTGGCCGTATACCTTCTTTTTGAGGATACGGTTGTCTTTGACCAGATTGGCTTTGTCCGTGGCGTTCTTGATGGTAATCAGGATGCGGTTCAGGTCCAGGGGCTTCTGGATGAAGTCGAAAGCCCCTTTCTTGATACACTCGACGGCCGTATCGATATCGCCGTGGCCGGAAATCATCACCACGGCCGAATCGATGCCTTCTTCCGTCAGGGCGGAAAGGACCTGGGTCCCTTCCATTCCGGGCATCTTGATATCGCAGAAAATCACGTCGAAGCGTTCCTTGCCGGCCAGGGCCAGGGCGGCAGGACCGTCTTCCGCGGTCTCCACCTCGTATCCCTCGTCCATCAGGATTTCCTTCAGCGAATTGCGAATCGCCCGTTCGTCGTCTACTATCAGTATTTTCATTTCTATGTATTTCGTATCCGCAAAGATACGCATTTTTTGCTATCTTTGCAGTCCCAAATGTCAGAGAAGTAGTATGACTATCACGATGGATAAAAAAGAAACTCCGGTCCTGCTGCTGACCGGTTATCTCGGCAGCGGAAAAACCACCTTGCTGAACCGCATTCTGAACAACCGGCGCGGTATCCGTTTTGCCGTCATCGTCAACGATATCGGCGAGGTGAACATCGACTCCGACCTCATCCAGAAAGGCGGAATCGTGGGTCAGGGAGACGACAGTCTCGTCGCCCTGCAGAACGGCTGCATCTGCTGCACGCTGAAAATGGACCTGATTTCACAGTTGGCGGACCTGTGCCGGATGAACCGCTTTGACTATATCGTCATCGAGGCCAGCGGCATCTGCGAGCCCGCCCCCATTGCCCAGACGGTCAGCAGCATCTCTTCCGTCTTCCCCCAGTACGCCTCCGGCACCCTGCCCCGGCTGGACTGCATCGTCACCGTGGTGGACGCCCTGCGGATGCGGGACGAATTCGGCTGCGGAGATGCCCTGAAGGGCGAACACGACGGCGAAGAAGACCTTGAACGGCTCGTTATCGAACAGATTGAATTCTGCAATATGGTCCTGCTCAACAAGGCTTCCGAAGTGACGCCCGAGGAGCTGGCCCGCGTCCGCGAAGTCGTTACCGCGCTCAACCCGAAAGCTGTGGTGCTGACCTGCGACTACGGCGATGTGGACCTGGACAAACTCCTGAACACCAACCTTTTCGACTTCGACAAAGTCGCCACTTCCGCCGCCTGGATTGCCGCCATCGAGGGAGACGAGGAGCACGACCATGACGAGGACGACGACGATGATGATGACCACGACGAGCACGACCATGACGGGCATCACCATCATCACCACCACCATGACGAAGGCGAAGTCGAGGAATACGGCATCGGCACCTATGTCTATTACCGCCGGCCGGCCCTGGACCTCAACAAATTCGACAATCTGGTGGCACGGCATTGGCCCGCGGGCATCATCCGGGCCAAGGGGCTCTGCTATTTCTCCGACGAGCCCGACAAATGCTATCTCTTTGAGACGGCCGGCAAGCAGAAGGCCATCAAGGATGCCGGTTACTGGTTCGCCACCATGCCGGACGACCGCCTGGAAGAGCTGATGGCCCGGGACAAGAACCTGCGTCGCGACTGGGACCCGGAGTTCGGCGACCGTATGATTAAAATCGTCTTCATCGGCCAGCACCTGGACAAGGCCGCCATTGAGAAGATGATGGACAGCTGCCTGTGTGATTAACGGATTTAACAATATAGTAATGGAGAAAAAATAAGCTACCTCAGGGCCCCTCCCTCTTATGTGGCCGAGGGTGGCCACAGGTTTTGAAACGAGGTAGCTTATTTTTTCGGAATGTTTAAAAAATTATGAAAGTAGCCGTAGTGGGTGTAACCGGACTGGTCGGCACCCGGATGATGGAAGTTCTGGCCGAACGCCGCTTCCCCGTAACCGAATTTTTCCCTGTCGCTTCCGAACGTTCCGTCGGGAAGAAGGTCACCTTTGCCGGAAAGGAGTATGCCGTCATGCGTGCGGATGACGCCATCGCCGCCCGCCCTGACCTGGCCATTTTCTCCGCCGGCGCCGCCGCTTCACGCGAACTGGCGCCGCGTTTTGCTGCCGTGGGCTGCCGCGTCGTCGATAACTCCTCCTGCTGGCGCCAGGACCCCGACAAGAAACTGGTCGTGCCGGAAATCAACGCCGACGTGCTGACCGCGGACGACTATATCATCGCCAACCCGAACTGCTCCACCATCCAGATGGTTCTGCCGCTCGCACCGTTGCATAAACGCTTCGGTATCAAGCGTATCGTAGTGTCCACCTATCAGTCTGTTACCGGGTCCGGCATCAAAGGCATCCGCCAGCTGGAGGCCGAACGCGCCGGCAAGGGACCGGGTGAATACGATGCTTTCTATCCGTATCCCATCGACCGGAACATCCTTACGCACATCGACAGTTTCCTGGAGAACGGAAACACGAAAGAGGAGATGAAGATGGTCAACGAGACCCATAAAATCCTGCGCGACGACCGCATCGGGGTCAGCCCCACGACGGCCCGCGTGCCGGTGGTCGGCGGCCACAGTGAGTCCATCAATCTTGAATTGTTCCAGGACTTTACCCTGGAAGAAATCCGGGATATCTGGGAACATACTCCCGGTGTGACCGTGCAGGATGACCCGTCCCGGAACCTGTATCCGATGCCCATTCATTCCCTGGGCAAAGACGATGTCTTTGTCGGCCGGCTGCGCCGAGACCCGTCCGTCCCGTACGGCCTCAATTTCTGGTGCGTGTCGGACAACATCCGCAAAGGGGCCGCCACCAACGCCGTCCAGATTGCCGAAGCGCTCCTCGCCGCCGGGCTCCTGCCCCGCTGATGCCATCCCGCTATCCGCCGCGGCGGATATTAAAAGATATTCCTTTTGATTTTTCGCGCCTTGTAACTATCTTTGCATAAGGCAATATTATCTGCCGGAGTATTATGAACATAGATACATTACTTCAACAGTACTTCCCCTCAAAGGGACATATCTGTATTGAGATGTTCGATGACCGGAACATCCAATTGGTGTATCGCAGGTTGGTGGAAGTGCTGATTCATCAGCCGGAAGTGGAAACCACTCTGCTTCAAGCAATGAGTTACTGTTTCTACGAAGTGTTGGACAATGTGCTCATTCATTCCGGAAAAACGGTTGGTATTGTCATTACCAATTACGCTAAAGAGGAGCACTTGATACAGATTCTTGTTGCCGATGATGGAATGGGCATTCAGGCGTCACTTGCCCAAAACAGCGCTTATTCGGGAATCTCTGAGCCGCAAGCGCTCATGTATTGTATTAAAGACAAGGTGTCTGATGGCAAAGGTATGGGCTTTGGCCTATATTCAACGTCCCGGCTCATCAATACGGCAGGCCATAAACTGATTATCCGTTCCGGTGATTATTCGCTTTCGGCCAATGGCGACATGACTGTTACGCAGTCGGAGCACTGGCAGGGTACTATCGTGTATTTTGAACTCCGCTCCAACATGGATATCAATCCGGCATCTGTTGTCAATCACAGAACAGACCCCGCAGAGGAATTCAACGAATTATTCCTGGATGACAGTAACGAATTAGACAAGTTATGGTAGTTTTCAAGTTTTCCAAGTACGGAGACAGCATGGGAACGCGTCTCCTCGGAGCCAGAATCAGGTCCAATCTTCGTCCGTTGCTGGACGGAAAAGAAAAGGTCGTGCTTGATTTCTCCGGCATTGATACGGTTACGAATTCTTTTGCCGACGAGTGCCTCGCAAAACTCTTGTTAGAGATGTCGTTGGAAGAACTGAAAGCACGGACTACATTCGCGGGAGTGGACCCTGTTGCGGAACGAAGTATCCTTACTGCCTTGAAGCGCCGGATACTACAGTTGCATTATGAAAAAAGATCTCAGCAATGAGACCTTTTTTCATCAATGCCCCGCACCCGGCGTAGCCTGAAGCCTCGTGCATCCGGAGCCGCTGCGAACTGACCCTTGACAGGGTCTTGTTGGGTGGTTGTTGGTGTTGTCGTTTCCATTTGCCTCTTGAGTTTGGTTTGAGGCAAAGGTCGCCTATCTCAGGCGAAAGGCAATGCGGAGAAGTGGACGGTTACAAGCGGCTTTATGCAAAAAAGTTTTGCTTTTTGCGGAATTTAGGATAAATGAACTATTGGATTATAAAAAAAATATAGTTATATTGCGCCGAACTTAACAAATATACACCTATGAATAGGAATCCCAACATCTTAATCATGAAACACTATTTATATACTTTTCTTGCAATCGCAGTGATTGTGTCTTGCGGGAAAAAGGGGGCGTCGGAGAATGCTTCTTCTCCGGATATCCAGATTACTGATACGAAAGAAACAACTCTCACGGTTCCGGAACAGCCAATCGCCCTCAGCGACGAGGAAAACGACATGCTTTCCCGCTTCAATGATTTTGGGTTTGACGTGATGCGGAAAAACGAAGAGAATTATTTGTTCTCTCCGCTCAGTCTTGCCTCCTTATTGGGCATGCTTGCCCAGGGAGGAGCAGGGCTGACACGGGAAGAAATCTGCCGGGTTTTACGATTTGAGGATGCTTCCTCATATATGGACATCAATGCGCTTTGCAAAAAAATGCGGATTTTGACATCGCCATCAGATAAAACGGCTTTTCAGATGGCGAATGCTGCCGTCTGTGCTGAGTGGATTGATTTCAAAGAGTCTTATACTCAGACTGTAACGGAATACTATGACGCGTTGTTGACCAGTATGGATTTCAGCCAGGCCGAACAAGTTTGTGCGTATATCAACGAATGGGCCGACGAGAAAACGCATGGTCTGATTCCGGAGGTTCTGCGCCCGGAACAAATCAAATCGTCTATAGCCGTATTCCTCAATGCCTTATATTTTAAATCAGCATGGAAATCGCCCTTTCAGAAGGATTTGACGCGGGATGAAACGTTTACGAATCAACTTGGGAATACGACAACTGTTCCGATGATGCACCAGAAAAATGAGTATTTGTTCGCAGCCCTTGAAGATTTCCAATTGTTGGAAATGGATTACGACGGAACCTTTGCAATGGATGTGCTGCTCCCATCAAACGGGAAGACAACATCGGATTTGATAGCTGTTCTTAGTGATGAAAAACTGACCAATTGGAGGTCTTCCATGACGTCACGACCTGTTGATTGCAAGTTACCGGCTTTTTCAACGGATATACAAACTTACGTTTTAAGGGAAGATTTACAGGATTTGGGGATGAAGGCTGCTTTCTCCGATGCCGATTTCTCCAATTTGAGTTCTGCCGATTTATTCATTACCACTATCTTCCAAAAAGGGAATTTATCCATTGACGAAGCGGGAACCGAAGCGGCTGCAGTATCGGTTGCGCTGATGGAATCCAGTGTACCTTGGGATCAATCAAATGCGGTGGAGTTCCACGCGAACCATCCCTTTGTTTACATCATTTACGAAAAAACAACCGCTGCTGTTTTGTTCATCGGTGTCTACAATGGATAAACCTCGCATCGTATAAAAAACGCTTAATATCCACCGCGGTCCATCTCCCGGCGAATATCTTTTTCCTTGATGGTCTGGCGTTTATCGTACTCTTTCGTAAAAACTGTTTAATAATTGCCACCCCCCCCGATAATTCCTATGTATCTCGCATAGCAGTTGCTATTTATGCAGCCAGCACCTGAACATGGTGGAGTAGATAAACATGAAAGCAATCCGGTATATTGTTATTATCGCTGCATGTATCGCATTTTCAGCGTCATGCAACAGGCCCGCTGCAGACGATAAGGTTCCCGGGGATAACGGTTATTTTGTTAAATCCCTCTCGCCACAGGCGGTCGACTGGATAAAAGCAGCAATATTGGTAGCGGATGATAAGGGTGATTTCTTTGTTCCTGAGCAGGAATCCGTCAATACAAGCCATCTCGTATTGGACCTCTTCTACATCGGTGCAAATGAAAATTCGCCGGCTCCTGAACGCGACCCCCAACTTGAAGTCCTCTGGACAGATATCTTGACCTATGGCAATTCCAATGGCTCCATACCCCTCAATATCACATATTCCACAGAAACCATTCATGCGATTGACATCTATGCTTCCTGTGACATAACCGGCATACCTGCAGGTCAATCCCTCTCTGATTCATTTGTTCTGGCAGAAACACAGACGGTCGTTACGGCTGATTACAAGGTCGTCCATGTTCAAAAAGAAACATCCATAAAGGAATACACCGCATTGCATCCCTACATTCAGGCAGGATGGACAGAAGGATTTCGTTTTTATTGGAACACGCCCGCCGCTGAACAAATACCCATGAAAACCGTTTTCACTGTACGAATCACGTTAGAAAGCGGGAAGGTCATTGAAGGGCATACCGCAGAATAAACGCTTAATATCCGCCGCGGTCCATCTCCCGGCTGATATCTTTTTCCTTGATGGTCTGGCGTTTATCGTACTCTTTCTTACCCTTGGCCAGGGCAATCAGCAGCTTGGCGTAGCCGTTCTCGGCGATATAGAGTTTCACCGCCACGATGGTCAGCCCCTTGAGCTTGATTTGCTGGCGCAGGTGACGCAGTTCTCGCTTGGTCAACAGCAGCTTGCGGTCCCGAACCGGTTCATGCTGGCCCCAGGAACCCCAGAAATACTGGGCCACATTCATGCCCTTGACATACAACTGGCCCTGCAGGTCGAAATAACAATAGGCATCCACCAGCGAAGCCTTTCCCGCCCGGATGGACTTGATTTCGGTTCCGCTCAGCACAATGCCCGCCGTATACGTCTCCAGGAACTCGTAGTCGAACGATGCCCTGCGGTTGCTGATTTGTATTTTACTCTTTGCCTTCGGCATATTTCTCTTCTGATGATTCCTATGGCAGCACCCAATGGATGCGATGCCCGTCCTTTTCCATCCCGCGGAACCAGGTCATCTGACGTTTGGCAAACTGGTGGATGGCATGGGCCAGCAGGGTACGCATCTCGTCATAGGACAGGATACCCAGCACATATTGTGTCACAAATTTGTATTCCAAACCGTAATATACCAGGTCCTTCGGGTCTATTCCGCTGTCTATCAGTCGTTTCACCTCATCCACCATCCCTTCGGACAACCGTTCGTCCAGCCGGCGGTCAATGCGGGCTACCCGCTCTTCGCGGGAGACGAGGGTACCGATGAAATACACATTCTTCGGGAGCGAAGCACTCCGCTGGACCGGGTGTTCCTGCTCGTAAAAAGCCACTTCCAATGCCCGGATAATCCGCCGTTTGGACTCCATCACGGACGGGTCGGTCAAAGGGCGGAGCTCTGCGAGCTTTTCGCGCAGCTCTTCGATGTCTTCCTGCTCCAATTCGGCCCGGAGAACCGGATCCGGCGGGATTTCCGGCAGCACATAACCGCAGGTGGCCGCTTCGATATAGAGGCCGGACCCACCGCAGAGCACGGGCACGCCGCCACGCTGACGAACAGCCCGGTAGGCCTGTTCGAAATCACGCTGGTACTGGTAGATATTGTAGCGGGAACCGGCCGGAGCGATATCAATCAGATGATACGGAATTTCCTGATATTCAGACAAATCCTTCCCCGTACCGATATCCATTCCCCGGTAGACCTGCCGGGAATCCGCCGACAGGATTTCCGCACAGGGACGGCCTTTGAGGGCATTGATGGCACGGCACAACTGTACCGCATAACGCGTCTTGCCCGAAGCGGTGGGGCCCAGCACGCACACCAGGTCCGTCTCGCCCCCGTCGAAGGAAGCCAGGATGTCCGGTACGGATATTTCTTCCGGCTGGGGCAGCTCCGCGGGCTGCGGCACACCGGTCTCAAAGGGTGCTGTCATTGGACTTTGTTGCGGGCGGGTTGGTGGTCGAAGGTCCGCCGAGGCCCTTCGAGAGCACGCCAATAGGCGGCGTCGAAATCCGGGGCGGCATAAGGGCCTTCATGATCCAGGGTAAAACTGAGATAGGTGATTTTCAAACCCATCTGCAGGAACATTTTCTCGTAATAGGTCTGTACCTCATACAAGGCCGGGTCGCCGCTGCGGGGCGTCCCGTAAAGGTCCTCACTGCAGCGCAGGATGTGCAGATTGTTGGCCGCACAGACCGCCTTGGTGTATTCATGCAGGAAACGGCTGTCCGTTTTCAGATGAACCGTTCCGCCCGGAGCCAGGAAGCGGCGGTAGCGCTCCAGAAAACGCGGGCAGGTCAGCCGGTTGTTTTCGCTTTTGAGCTGGGGGTCCGAGAAGGTCAGCCAGATTTCAGACACCTCGCCGGGTGCGAAAAATGAAGCGATAAACTCGATGCGGGTACGCAGGAAGGCCACATTGCCCAGGCCCTGCTCCGTGGCATATTTCGCCCCTTTCCACAAACGGGCGCCCTTGATGTCCACCCCGATATAATTGCAGTCGGGACGGCGGCGGGACAGGTCAATCGTATATTCCCCGCGGCCGCAGCCCAGTTCGAGCACAATCGGGCGCGGCGCATCGAAAACCTGCTCGTTCCAGTGACCTTTCAACGGATGGTCCTTGAGCAGCAGGCCGCCTTCTTTGCCGGCCACAACCTCCTCGGTGGCAGGTTGCACCAGGCAGCGGAAGGTCTCATTCTCCGCGAATTTTCTGAGTTTGCCGTGTCCCATTATGCCTTGTTCTCCTGCGGCGCTTTCTTGCCCTGTTTCTTGCTGCGGTTCTTATTGTTCTTCTTGCGTTTCTTGCTGCGCAGCTGGCTGTCGAAACGGCTGATGCTGTCGTCCCCTACCGCGCTGACGAATTCGGGCAGCTGCGGCTCGGGTTCCAGCCGGAGCGATTCCGGTTTGATGCCGTTGCGGTTCATCTTGATGATTTCGCGCACCTCGGAAGCCTCCAACGGGTAGATATTCACCAGGGAATTCTTCTCATACGAGAAATACAGGATTTCCCGCAGAATATCCGTTTTCACCAGATACGCCTGGCCATCTTCAAATTCCAGCGGTTCGGAGACCCGCGGAATCCGGGAATGGGCATCCAGGTAGGTGGCGACTTCATAGTTCAGGCAGCATTTGAGTTTGCCGCACTGTCCGGCCAGTTTCTGGGGATTGAGCGACAGGTCCTGGGTACGGGCAGCTGAGGTGGATATCGACTTGAAATTCGTGATATAGTTGGCGCAGCACAGTTCGCGTCCGCAGACGCCCAGACCGCCGATCAGGCCGGCCTCCTGGCGGGCACCAATCTGCTTCATTTCAATGCGAATCCGGAATTCCTCGGCGAAGACCTTGATCAGCTGGCGGAAGTCCACACGCCCGTCGGCGATGTAATAGAAGATGGCCTTCGTGCCGTCTCCCTGGAACTCCACGTCCCCGATTTTCATTTCCAGTCCCAGTTCGGCCGCAATCTGGCGGGCGCGAATCATGGTGTCCTGCTCCCGGGCGATGGCGTCCTGCCATTTTTCGATATCGAAGGGGCGCGCCTTGCGGTAGATGCGTTTGAATTCCGCCGTCGCCGGGTCGACACCCTTGCACTTGAGCTGACGGCCCACGATGGCGCCGTCCAGGGTCACGATACCCAGGTCATGACCGGTCTGGGCCTCCACGATGACCAGGTCGCCCATCTTGACGCTCTGGCCGGAGTCGTTCCGGTAGAAACCTTTCCGGGTGTTCTTGAAGCGCACCTCGAAAATATCGGAGTATTGTTCCTGGGTCACACCGCCCAGCCAGTCGTAATCCGCCAGTTTGCTGCAGCCGCGACGGTACGTACAGGTGAGTCCCCCTTCCTGGGAACGGGTCACCGTACAGCCTCTGCTGCAGTCATAACGGATATTTTCGTTCTCGTTCATAAGCTAAATACTGATAAATAACCGGTCTACCATATTGGTAAACACGATTTTCTGGGCCACGTTACGGTCAATCAGCAGCCCGGCTTTGCTGAGCACGTCCATGGCTTTGCGGCAGAAGGACTTGCCCAGTCGGGCCGCAGCCTCCCGCACAAAGGCCTCGTCGGACGGCGGAATGCCTGCCACGGCTTCCATCCCCTGCTGCACCAGGAAAATCTGGCGCAGGGACGTCCCGGCATAGGCACAGAAACTCTTCTGCTTTTCGCGGGAATCCAGGGCGGCAATGGCCTCTCCCGATTCCAGCGACGCTTTGAAATCCCGGGCAATCAGGTTCCGGATGAGCTGCTGGAACAGCTCCCGGATGGCCGTCGTTTCTTCTTTTTCGGAAAGCAGGTGCAGGGCGGCACCGATACTCCCGCCGGCAAGGGCCGCGGCGGCCGCAGCGTCGGACGGGTCTTTGCCGAAACGTTCCACCAGCGCCCGGGCGACTTCTTCCCGGCTCAAAGGCAGCACCCGGATGGCCTGGCAGCGCGATGAAATGGTCTGCAGCACGCTCTCCGGGGCATGGGTAATCAGGATGAACAAGGTGCCTTCGGATGGTTCTTCGATGGCTTTCAGCAGCATATTGGCTGTCTGCCGGTTCATCTTCTCAGGCAGGTACATGACGATGGCCCGATAGCCGCCGGTCACGGATGCCAGGGACAGTTTCTGCAGGATGGCCTTGCCCTCGGCGACGGCAATGATGCCGGATTTTTTCTCAAAGCCCAGGGCAGCGGACAGTTCCGATTCCAGAAAATAGGGATTCTCCAGCACCAGTTCCCGCCAATAGGGCGCGAAGGGGTCGCAGGTCAGGTCTTTCACGGCTCCGCTCACCTTGGTGCCCGATGTGACGGGGAAGGTAAAACGGATGCCGGGATAAATCAGTTTGGCGATTTGGTTGCAGGGGACGCAGCGGCCGCAGGCATCACCTTCCTGCCGGTCCGCACAGGACAGGTACTGCAGGAAAGCCAGGGCCAGAGCCAAAGCGCCGCAACCGTCATTTTCATAGAGCATCATGGCATGCGGGACACGGCCGCTGTCCGCCATGGCGGTCAGGGCCCGGATGGTGTCGGCATGGCCGATGAGCTCGGAAAATCTCATTTTTCGCGTTTTACGATAAAGTCAGCCAGGGCGGCCAGGGCTTCGCGGGCCGGACCTTCCGGCAGCTCGCGCAGGGCGAACACCGCCATGTCCCTGTACCCTTCCAGCTTGCGTTCCGCATAGACCAGACCGTCATGCTCCCGGATAAAGCCCAGGATAGCTTCACGGTTGGTCGGGCGGTCCGGTATCTCCCGGAGCAGTTCCCGGATTTCGGCCGAGCGGGCGGGGCAGTTGGCCAGGGCTCCCAGCAAGGGCAGCGTCATTTTGCGCTCCAGGAGGTCCTGTCCCGTCGGTTTCCCAAGGGCGGCACCGCCGGTGACATCCAGGATGTCGTCCCGAATCTGGAAGGCCGTTCCCAGCTGGACCGCATAAGTCTTGACAGCCTTGCGGTAAGCGGTAGAGGCCCCTACGGACATGGCCGCCGTGGCGGCGGCCGCCTCGAACAACGACGCTGTTTTATTGTAAATAATTCTGTAATAGTCGTTTTCCGTCGCGTCGAGGGTCTCCGCCTTCTGGAGCTGCAGCATCTCGCCTTCCGCCAGGTCGGACAAGGTGGCGGCGAAGATACGGACGGCGGCCTCCGCATTGTTGCGGGCCTGCAGGATGCGTTCGACGGCCTTCACCAGCCAGAAATCTCCCAGCAGGACGGATGCCCGGCCGCCCAGAATGCTCATGACGGTAGGCTGGCCGCGCCGCACCGGACTGTTGTCGGCCACGTCATCATGCAGCAGGGTGGCGTTGTGCATCAGTTCCGCTGCGCAGGCGAACAGGAGGGTATCCGGCGTGACGATGCCCTGCGAACAGGCTTTTGCCACCAGCAGGGCCAGCACCGGACGGACCATTTTCCCGCTGTGCTGAAGCAGGTTGTCATTGGTCTGGTTCAACAGACGGATATCACTGGAAAGGGACGCGCGCACCAGCTCCCGGACTTGTTGCAGTTCGGGGCCGATATAATCCCATATCTGATTGCCTTCCATCAGAAAATAAAGAATCCTATCGACAGGACGAATCCGTTGAAGTTACGGCCGTTCTCGTATACGCCCCGGATGGCCTGGGCCACGGACGGGGCGGCATCCGCCGTATTGGCGGCATCGTAAAGCTGGCCAAAGTTCCAGAACCACTTGAATGCCAGCTGCATCCGCCAGACCTCCACACCGAAGCCCACGCCCATGCCCCACTCGAAGCGGCGCAGGCCGGACTGATTGAAGGCCGAGACCGTCTGGTCCGGCGTCTTGGGGTCGGTCGTATACAGCTGCTGGTTCACGGAAAGGGCGTAACCGAGGAACGGTTCGACGAAAGCATAGGGGCGGAAAGCCAGCAGGTCCAGTCCGGCCTGCAGCTGAAGACCGCCTTCCAGGTATCCCAGTTTGGAGGTAAGCGCCTCGTAATTCAGGTCGCCGTTCAGATCCGTCAGGCCGGACAGCGAGGACCCCTTGACATGCCAGGCAATGCTGGGCTGCAGGGAAAAGGCCGCTCCCAGGGGTATCTGCCCCGTAATGCCGGCGTGGTATTCGGGCATCCGGTTGACCTGGTAATTCAGGATGTTCGTCACGGCGTCCCGGGTCCGGGCCGAGGTGAATCCGCCGAACACGCCGAAGCGGGCGGAACCGATGGTCTGGGCGGATACGTCAAAAGTGGCAACCATCGCCGCGACGGCAATGACTGCTACGGTAAGGATTCTTTTCATGGCGTCAAATCAGGTTGTTCAGGCGCTGCAGGATTTCGTCCTTGGACACGACACCGACCGTACGGTCCTTGACCTCGCCGTCCTTGATGTACAGCAGGGTCGGAATGCTGCGGATGCCGAACTGGGCAGCCACGTCGTCGCAGTCGTCCACGTTGCATTTTACAACCTGGAACTCAGGATGTTCCTCCGCAATCTCATCCACAGTCGGAGAAAGCATCCGGCAGGGACCGCACCATACGGCCCAGAAATCCACGAGGACCGGCTTGTCGCCGGCGGTGATATCGGTAAAATTGGTATTGGTTGCTATCTGTACCATATATTTTTAAATTTATCTCCGCAAAAATAAACAATTTTGCGGAGAGTATCAATAGGCTGTTGTTCTGAAACGACTCAGGCCTCTTCGACCGTCCAGGCATAGGCCCGAAGGCCCAGGTCCGGATTCTCACGGTCCTTCCGGCGGAGGCTGTCCAGGATGTCCGCCGCCTTCTCGTCCGGCACCACCGCCAGCAGGGCGTGGTTCTGGGTCGGCCAGGCGTGGTTGCCCAGATGGGGTTCGCCGTCCCGGGTACCCCGGCCGCCGACATCCTCCCATTTGGTGAAGCCCCGCTGTCCGCAGGCTTCCAGGACCTGGATGATTTCTTCGTTGTAGGCTTGGTTGTATGCTACGAATATCGCTTTCATAACGCTCTATGCTTTAGCTAGTTTGCGAGCCTTTCTCCGGGCCCTGTGCTCGGTGAAGCCGCAGTACAGGGTCGGGATGATGACCAGCGTAATCAGGGTGGAGATGGACAGGCCCCAGCACACCACCATACCCAGCGAACGCCACATCTCGGAGCCTTCTCCCGTACCCAGGGCCATGGGCAGCAAGCCCAGCACCGTGGTCAGGGTTGTCATCAGAATCGGGCGCAGACGGCTCTTGGCGGCGGTGACAGAGGCATCGCGGACCGACATGCCCCGTTCCTGGCAAAGGATGGTGTAGTCTATCAGCACGATACCGTTCTTTACCACGATACCCACCAGGATGATGATACCGACCATACCCATCACGCCCAGGGCCGTATTCGTGGCCCACAGGCCCAGCAACACGCCGACGGCGGCAAAGGGGATGGAGAACATGATGACGAAGGGACCCATGAAGGATTCGAACTGAGAGGCCATCACCATGTACACCAGGATAATCATCAGGGCAATCAGAAGAATCATGTCGCCGAACATGTCCTGCTGGTCCTCGTAGTCGCCGGCGATGACCGGGGTGATTTCGGCCGGAATCTCGCTCGCGTCAATGATGCGCTGCGTGGCGGCGACGGCTTCGCTCAAGGCCTTACCGTTGGCCACGATACCGGTCACTTTGATGAGACGGTCGCGGTTCTTGCGCTCGATGGTCGGCGGCACCTTGGCTTCGATGACACGGCCCAGTTCCTTGATTCGGATGCCGCGTCCCGTCTGGTTGTACACCAGGATGTTTTCGATATCCTCGATGCTGCGGCGGAACTCCGGCGCATAGCGAACGCGGATGTTGTATTCGTCGCCGGATTCGCGGTAGAAGGAGGTCACGCTGCCGCTCATGGCGGCACTCAGCGCCGCGGCAGCCGTCGTGGAACTCAGGCCGTTCAGCGCCAGCTTCTGGCGGTCGAAATCTACCTGATACTCAGGCGTATACTGGTCACGGCTGATCAGCACCTGGGTAAAGGACGGGTCGTCGTACATCTTCTGGCGAAGGTCCTGGGCCACGGCTTCCGTCGTCGCGAAATCATAGCCGTAAATCTCCAGCACGACCGTGGAGCCGCCACCCATGCCGCCGCCCTCGGTCACATTGAATTTCTTCAGTTCGGGGAACTCGCGCAGGTCGGCGCGGACGATATCGGCGATCTCGAATACGGAACGCTCGCGCTCCTCCATGCTGCCGATGCGGATATTCATATTGATCAGGTAGGCGCCGTTGTTCTGCATCGAAGCGAAGGCGTTGTCGCTGTCGGCCTGGCCGAAGCGGTAGCTCATCACCTTGATTTCCGGAACATCCTGACGGATACGCTCATAGATTCTTTCGGCCACGTCCCGGGTCACGTCCTGGGAGGTTCCGATGGGCAGTTCAATCGTCGCCGACAGACGGCCCTGGTCAGCCCGCGGGAAGAACTCGGTCTTCAGGCTCGGGCCCAACAGGACGAACACCGCCACGAAAATGACCAGCGCGCCGGCGAGAATGAGTTTCTTGTGCTGCATGCACCAGGCAATCAGCTTGCTGTAGCCGGCGGAAATGGCATCCAGGAAACGGTTCACCGGGCCAAAAAGAATATCGTGGAGCCGGTTGGTTTTCCGGCCGGTGCGCAGCATCTGGGAGCACATCATCGGCACCAGGGTCAGGGCAGCCGTCGTGGACACGACCATGATGATGCTCACAATCCAGCCCAGCTGCTTGAAGAGCACGCCCGCCATTCCCTGAATCATGGTCAGGGGCAGGAAGACGCAAAGCATCGTCAGGGTGGAAGCAATCACGGAAATACCCACCTCGGCCGTACCGTGCACGGCCGCCTCTTTGGGCTTTTCGCCACGTTCCAGATGGGTCGTCACGTTCTCCAGCACCACGATGGCGTCGTCCACCACCATACCAATCGCAATGGACAGGGCGGACATGGACACGATGTTCAGCGAATTGCCGGTGGCCAGCAGGTACATCAGCGAGGCCAGCAGGGCAATCGGGATGCTGAGCACGACGATGATGGTGCCGCGCCAACGGCCCAGGAAGAGGAACACCACCAGCATCACCACCGCAAAGGTAATGGCGATGGTCTCAATCAGGGAGTGAATCGTGTTGATGATATTCTCGGAATTGTCCACCACCAGGGTGAACTGCACGTCGGAAGGCAGCGTCTTTTCAATCTGCTTCATGGCCTTCTTCACCTTGCGGACCACCTCAACGGTATTGGAGCCGGACTGCTTCTGGATGATGACCTGGGCGCCCCGGACGCCGTTGGTATAGGACTCCTGCGACTTTTCTTCCAGCCCGTCATAGACCCGGGCCACGTCGCGCAGGTACACCACGTTTCCATTGGCATAGCCGACCACCAGGTCGAGCAGTTCCTGCGGGTCCTTGAACTCCTTTTCCACCCGGAGGGTGTAGGTTTCGGACCCGATGTCGATGCTGCCGCTGGGCACGTTGCGGTTCTCGGCGGCAATCAGGCTGGATATCTGGGTGATGGAAAGATGGTAGGCTTCCAGTTTGGTCGGGTCGCAGAAGACCTGGATTTCACGCTTCGGCGCACCGGCCACGGACACCGTACCGACGCCGCTGACGCGGGCCAGCGGGGTGGCCACCTTGTCGTCCAGAATCTTGTCCAGGGCGGAAACACTCTGGTCCGCCGTCGCCGACATCATCATGATCGGCATGTCGTCGGCGCTGAACTTGAAAATCATCGGGAGCGACGCCCCGTCCGGCAGCAGGGAATTGACCATGTCCAGTTTGTCGCGGACGTTGTTGGTCGCCTCTTCGATGTCAATGCCGTATTCGAATTCCAGGGTCAGCACGCTGACGTTTTCACGGGACTGGGAGCTGAGGTTCTTCAGGTCGCTGACACCGTTCAGGGAGTTCTCCAACACCTTGGTCAGGTTGGTTTCCACATCTTCGGCGCTCGCCCCGGGGTAGGAGGACATCACCATGATGGTGTTCGACTCCATGTCGGGGAAGAAGTCAATCGGCAGCCGGGTCAGCGAGAAAACGCCCAGAATCGCGAACGCCAGGAAAATCAGGAAGGTCGTTACCGGGTTGTTGACTGCTGTTCTGTATATACTCATAACTACTTGACCTCTACTTTGATACCATCACGCAGATTGACCTGTCCCTTGGACACGACCGTCTGTCCGGCCTGCAGGCCTTCGGTCACTTCGTATTCGTTGCCCAGGTGGCGGCCCAGGGTAACCGGCACGTAGGAGACGGTATTGTCTTCGTTCAGGATATAAATGAAACGCTGGCCCGTGCCTTCCTGCTTGACGATGGCCTGGTCGGGCACGATGACGCTCCGGTTCACCCCGAAGGTGACGGTCACACGGGCGTACATGCCCGGGCGCAGCACTTTGTCGGCATTGGTCACGATGACTTCCGCCATAAAGGTATGGGTGGCGGCATCGATGGTCGGATACAGGCGGTTCACCTTGCCGGTGAAGGTCCGGCCGGGAATCGCGTCCACCGTGAGGGTAACGGCGTCACCCTTCTTGACTTTCTGGTACTCGCTCTCGGAAACGCCCACCAGCAGTTTCACGGGGTACACCTGCTGCACCGTGAAAATCGGCATGCTCATGGTATACATGTCGCCGGCGTCATAGTTGCGGGCGGTGACAAAGCCCGTCAGCGGGGAACGCAGGATGGTATTCTCCAGCAGGTTCTGATATGTGGACCGGCGCACGGTGTAGGCCAGTTCCAGGGCCTCCAGGTCGGACTGGGACACGCCGCCCTTGGCAAAGAGGGAACGTACGCGGGACAGTTCCGTGGAGTCGTTGACCATCTGCAGACGGGTCTGGTCCAGCTGCAGGCGGTCCATCTCGGCCAGCACCTGGCCCTTGATGACATAATCCCCTACCTCCACATTGATTTTCCGGATACGGCCGGCGGTCTGGGAAACGATGTTGTTGGTGGCATAGGGCTGCACCGTAGCGGAATACAAACTCTCCTGCGGGACCTCCCGCATCACGGTTTGGACCGTCTCGACGACCGGTATCTTCTCCACTTGCGCCGCAGCGGCGGGGGCGGCGCCGGTCTTGCCGGTACGGTTGCCGCAGGAAAGGAGTACGAGGGCTGCAAGGCCCGTTCCTATCAATTTCTTCATATTTCGTTATTTTTATTTTCCTAAATCCACTTTGTCCTCTTCATCCAGGAAATCGTGCCCGACAATCTTCTCCAGGCCGGACTTCGCCACCAGGAAACTGTTGATGGCCTGGCACTGGGCCAGCCGGGACTGGGTCAGCACCAGCTGCGCGTCGTTCAGGTCGGTCAGGGTACTCTTGCCCACCTGGTAGGACTGCTCGGAAATCTCATAGGCCTTGCGGGCCAGGTCGACCGCCTCCTGGGCGGAATAATAGCTCTTGATGCTGGTCTGCATCGTATTGAGCGCCTGACGGATGGCAATTTTCAGCTGCCGCTCCGTATCTTCGCGCTGCAGGTCCAGTTCCGCCTTCTGCACCTTGGCCTGGCGGACGCTGTTGAGGTTCTTCAACCCCGTGAAGATGGGGATGGAAAGGGTCAGCCCGACGAAGGAATACGGCGTCCACTTGTATTCGGCAAAGTTGAAGTCGTTCGTCATGGCATTCATGCTGTAGGAGAAGTTGACGCTGAGCGTCGGCAGGTTGGCAAAGGTCTGCATGCGAATCGCATGGGCCAGCTGCTCGGCCTGCAAGCCCAGCTGACGCATCGTCGTATTGTAATCCAGCGTGGTATTTTCCCCGTCCACCAGCGACTCCACCATACCGGCGGCGTAGTCTTCCAGGCTGCCGGCCGTATCGATGTTGCGGTCCAGGTCTATGCCCATGACGGCCTTCAGCTGCCACAGGGCCAGAATGACGGCGCTTTCACCGTTATACACGTTCGGAACAGCCTGGGACACATTGGCTTTCGCCCGGACATATTCCAGTTCGGAGGCCTTCCGCACCTGGAAGCGTTTCTCGGTCTGGGCAAAGTTGTTGACCGCATTCTCGTACACTTCCTTATAGACGTTGAACGCTTCCTTGGCCATCAGCACGTTGTAATAGGCCTGCTTGACCTGGGCAATCATGTCCATCCGGGAGGAACGGGCTTTTTCAACGGCCAGCTCACAGGCGGTACCCGCGTTCCGGACGCTTTCCCACAAGGTCGCGTTGATTAGCGGCATCGCAGCCGACACACCGCCGTTGAAGGAATTCCAGCGGCCGACGGCAAAGCCTTCGTTGGACGACTGGGTCGTCGTTTCTTCTTTCTCAGGAGCCTGGTACGGCGGAATCACCAGCCCGGTTCCCTTGATAATCTCCTGGATATAATAGTTGATCGGGTCCATGATGCCGGTGAACATGGAAGCCATGCCACCGCCGGACGAACCGTTATCATCGCCGCCCATGTACATAATCTGTTTCTTGATGGTGCGCTGGTAGGAGCCCGTCGCATTGATCTGGGGGAGCAGGGAGGCATAGGTACCCCGCCGTGCGTATTCGGTTCGGGTAATCTCCATATCCGCTACCCGGACGGTGACATTTTCGCTGAGCGCTATCTTCAGGGCGTCGTCCAGGGTCAGAACCACGGTGGACGTATCCCGGGGCTCTGCCGGCGTCTCGCCGGTCTTGTACTGAGCCCATGCGCAGAATCCCGTCATGGCCGGGCTGAGCATCACTACCAAGCCCGCCAAAACTGTTCTCAATTGTTTTCTCATCTGTTTGTCTGTCTATTTTTTACAAGCCGTTTCCCGGCGCAAAATATATACCAAATTATTGGTCAAAACCACCACAAAACAATCAAAAGGTCTACAACCGGAATGGAGTAGACCTTGTAAAACGATTCATAAACTGTGGACATTGCCCGGCGCACGTTGCGGCTTCTGCGGCGGCTGGGGTTTGTCCAGCGCCGAGGATTTCCCTTTGAAGATACTCCACAACAGGATGACGATGCCGGCTACGACAAAGGGGATGCTGAGCAGCTGCCCCATGTTCAACGCCATGCCTTCTTCGAATCCGACCTGGGGCTCCTTGATAAATTCGATGAGAATCCGCATCCCGAAGAGGATGATGAAGAAGATGCCCAGGATGGTGCCCCGTTTGAGTTTGTCCATCTTTTTGACATAGAGCCACAGCAGGAAGAAGCCCAGCAGCGTATAGGTCAGGGCCTCATACAGCTGGGTGGGGTGCTTGGGCTGCGTCTCTCCGTTCCGCTCGAAGATAAAGCCCCACGGAAGGGTGGTCACGTCTCCGTAAATTTCTGAATTGAAGAGGTTTCCGAGACGAATCAGGGCGGCGGCGAAGCAAATCGGAATCACCAGCCGGTCCACCAGCCAGAAGAAGTCGAATCCTTCTTTCTTGCCGTATTTGTTGCAGAACCAGATCATGCCGATAATCAGGGCGATGGTGCCGCCATGACTGGCCAGACCGCCTTTCCAGGGCATGAAAATCTCCAGGAATCCGGACCAGCTGGTCAGGTAATAATCCGGCTGATAGAACAGGCAGTGCCCCAGACGGGCGCCGACGATGGTGCAGATCAGCAGGGTGTACAGCAGCGGGCCCAGCAGTTTCTCCGGTACGCCTTCGCGGCGGAAGAACCAGCGGAAGATAAACCAGCCGATGATGAAGCCCGACACGAACAGCAGGGAGTACCAGCGGATGCTCAGGGGACCGATGTGAAATATTTCCGGATTGACGTTCCAGTGGACGAACAATAACTCAAACATATCCAATATCTTGTTTAACCTGCAAATTTACGATTATTCTACCGAGTTTCAGCCGGATTTGGCGATTTTTTTCGTATGTTTGCGGCAAGAAAGACGATGTTATGATTATACAGGCCAAAGGAATTGAAAAAAGCTTCGGCTCCCTGCGGGTGCTGAAAGGAGTGGATTTCGACGCGAAAGAGGGGGAAGTGGTGTCGATTATGGGCGCTTCCGGTGCCGGCAAGTCCACCCTGCTGCAGATTCTGGGCACCTTGTCCACGCCGGACAGCGGAACGCTGACGATAGACGGGACCGATGTCCTGGCCCTCCACGGAGACGACCTGTCCCGCTTCCGCAACCGGAAAATCGGCTTTGTCTTCCAGTTCCATCACCTGCTTCCGGAATTCTCCGCACTGGAGAACGTCATGATTCCGGCCTTCATCGCCGGGAAAAATACGAAAACCGCACGGGAGGAGGCCCTGCAACTGCTGGATACACTGGGGCTCTCGGACCGGACGTCCCACAAGCCTTCGGAGCTTTCCGGCGGTGAGCAGCAGCGGGTTGCCATCGCCCGGGCATTAATCAACAGGCCCGCCGTCATTTTTGCCGACGAGCCTTCCGGTAACTTGGACAGTGTCACCAAAACGGAACTGCACAAACTGTTTTTCTCTCTGCGCGACCGTTTCGGCCAGACCTTTGTGATTGTCACGCACGATGCCGACCTCGCCGCCCTTTGCGAACGACGCCTGTTCATGCGGGACGGCCGCTTTGAGCAGCCCTAGCGGCGGCCTCCTTTCCGCTCGCCACCCTTGCGTTCCTCGCCGGGACGGAGCTTGTGAATCTGCTCCCGGCGAAATTTTTCTTCTGCCATGAACACCCGGGCCACTTTCTCTTCGGACAGTATGCTGCGGAACTTCGGCAGATAGGAAGAGAAGGCTGTGTTCGAAGCCTCCTGCGCTTTGAGGTAGGCATCGGTCAGCGCGGCAATTTCCGCCCCGGTCTTGCCTTCCTTGATGCCCTTCGCCAAGGCTTTATAGGCATCATGCGCTTCCTTGAACGTCTTGTGCTGCAAGTCTTTCGCTTCATTGAACACGGGCCAGAACTTTTCTGCCTCAGCAGGAGTCAGGTCCACCTCGGCGGTAAAATAGGCCACCATTTCCGCGCGCATGTTTTCGCGCCGGTTTTCTTTTTTGTCCTGGGCCTGCAATGCGCCTGTGAAAAAGCAGCAGAGGAGCAGGGCCATGCTAATCATCCGTTTCATAATATGCTACATTAATTCCAGAATCAATCAGGTACTGCACCACTTCTTCCGTGGTGGGTGCAGGGGTTTCACTGTCGGCCAGAATGGCTGCGACGGCATAGGGATTGGCATCGGTCAGCCATTCTTCCATCGGGAAGACATCCGCCGCAGGCTGGGTCTTGCGCAGTATCCAAGTCCCGGCCGTTACCATGACAAGGAAAGAAGCGGCCAGCGCGACATACGGCCTTACGCGCATCCAGGGGGTCACGGCCGCCTGACGGCGGGGAATCCCGGACAAGCGCTCCTGCAACTGCCCGAAATAACCTTCGGGAACGGTGTACATGTGTTTTCTATCTTCCATAACGCTTTTTTAGATGCAAAAAATCCCGGAAAGTAAAAAGGCAACATCAAAAAAAAAGGCCGCCCCCCAAAAAGAGCCGGCCTTGTAAACGGGAATGTGCGGAATCTTAGTCCTGAATGGCAGCGATGCCGGGAAGGACTTTACCTTCAATCGCTTCGAGCATGGCGCCGCCGCCGGTGGAAACATAGCTGACCTTGTCGGCATAGCCCATCTGGGTAACAGCCGCAACAGAGTCGCCGCCGCCCACGAGGGTATAGGCGCCGTTCTTCGTGGCTTCCGCGAGGTCCTCGGCAATCTGCAGGGTACCCTTGGCGAAGTTCGGAAGTTCGAACACACCGACGGGACCGTTCCACAGAATGGTCTTGGAAGCGAGAATCACTTTCTTCCAGGCTTCGAGGGTAGCAGGAGCGGCATCCATACCTTCCCAGTCATCGGCGATATTGTGGGTATCGAAGATGCGCTGGGGCGTGTCGTTTTCAAATGCCTGGCCGGCCACCGTCTGAATCGAAAGATAGACGTTCACGCCTTTCTCTTTCGCCGTGGCGAGAATCTCGAGCGCATCGGGAATCAGTTCATCCTCATGCAGGGAGAGACCGATTTTGCCGCCCTGGGCCTTGATGAACGTATAGCCCATACCGCCGCCGATGATGAGATTGTCCACCTTGCCGACCAGGTTCTTCAGGACGGCCAGTTTGGAAGACACCTTGGAGCCGCCGATGATGGCGGTCAGCGGACGCTGCGCGTTCTTCAGGACATTGTCAATCGCTTTGATTTCGCCTTCCATCAGGTAGCCGAACATCTTGTCGTTCGGGAAATACTCGGCGATGAGGGCGGTGGAAGCGTGGGCCCGGTGCGCCGTACCGAAAGCGTCATTGATATAGCAGTCGGCATAGCTGGCGAGTTTCTTCACAAATTCCTTCTGGCTGGCCTTGACGGCAGCCTTGGCCGCTTTCTTCTCCTCGTCCGTGGCATCCTCGGCGAGACCGCGCGGTTTGCCTTCTTCTTCGGCATAGTAACGGAGATTCTCCAGCAACAGGGCCTCACCCGGCTTCAGGGCAGCAGCCTGCGCATCGGCTTTCATGCAGTCGTCCGCAAACTGGACGGGAACGCCCAGGCACTCGCTGACGCGGCCCACGATGTGTTTGAGGGAGAATTTCGGGTCCACTTTCTTAGGACGGCCCAGATGGGACATGATAATCAAAGAACCGCCCTTCTCGAGAACTTTCTTGAGGGTCGGCATGGCCCGGCGGATGCGGGTATCGTCGGTAATTTCGAAATTTTCGTTCAGCGGAACGTTGAAGTCGACACGTACAATGGCTCTTTTGCCAGTGAAATCGTAATTGTCAATGTGCTGTTGCATAGTATGTTTTAACAAAATAATTTCAAATGTCCGGCAAAGTTAGCAAAAATCTGTCACAAACGTATCGTTCCGCCTGAAAACTATCGTTCGCTCCCTCAGCGGGCGGAGAACCAGGCGAGACAGTCGCGGCAGGCCGCGGTAAGGGCGGGCCAGTCCGCCGATGCGAGCAAGGCCGCTGAAAAAAGTTTCGACCCCATGCCGACTGCCGTTACGCCACTGCGGGCCCAGGCAGAGAGATTCTCCTGCGCCGGCTCTACGGCACCGGTCGCCAGCAGCATGACCCGGGGCAGCGGCGCCAGCACATTCTTCACAAAAGCAGGACCGCCCAGTGTGCCGGCCGGAAAAATCTTAATCAGGTCGCAGCCCAGTTCCAGGGCCGCGGTTATCTCGGTCACCGTTCCGCATCCGGGCGTGTAGGGGACGCCGCGTCGGTTGCAGAGGCGTGCCGTATCGCCGTCCAGGGCGGGAGATACGATGAAGTCGGCTCCGGCGGCGATGTACAGGGCTGCTGTCGGAGCGTCCAGAATCGTCCCGGCGCCCACGGCCAGGTCCGGACAGGTTTCCCGCACGAAAGACACCAGGTGCTCGAAAACCCGAAGGGCGCCGTCGCCCCGGTTGGTAAATTCAAAAGCGCGGATGCCGCCTTGGTAGCAGGCTTCGGCCACGCGGCAGACAAGCTCCGCGTCGGGATGATAAAAAACGGGAACGACACCGGTGGAGCGGATGGCCAGCAAGGTGTCCAGTTTACTGAATTGCGCCATAATCGGATGTTTTATCGGGATACCCGGCCTGCACCGCCACCTTGCAGCAAGGCCTCGACTTCGGCTACGCTGACGCGGTTGTAATCTCCGGGAACGGTATGTTTCAATGCAGAAGCCGCCGCGGCAAAAGCCAGGGCGTCAGAAGGATGGTCATAACGCAGCAGCCCATAGAGCAGGCCGCCCATGAAAGCATCGCCCCCGCCCACGCGGTCGACGATGTGGGTAATATCATAACGCTTTGACTGCCAGAGTTTTTCTCCGTCAAACAGAACCCCGCCCCAGGTATTGTGGTCGGCATTGACGGAACCGCGCAAGGTGATGACCACGCGGCGGCAGCGCGGGAAACGGGCCATCAACTGACGGCAGACGCTTTCGAACCGGGCCGGATCGACGACTCCGCCGGTCCGTTCGGCGTCAAATCCTTCCGGCCGGATGCCGAACACCTTGTCGGCGTCTTCTTCATTGCCCAGAATCAAATCGCAGCCTTCCACCAGGGCGGGCATTACGTCGGCCGCTGTCTTGCCGTATTGCCAGAGCTTTTTGCGATAGTTCAAATCGCAGGACACCTTGACACCCAGCCGGAGGGCCGCTTCAATCGCTTCCCGGCAGGTATCCGCCGCACCCTGGCTGAGCGCGGGGGTAATGCCGGTCCAGTGGAACCAGTCGGCGCCACGCAGAACCCGCTCCCAGTCCACCATGCCGGGCCGGATTTCGGAGAGGGCGGAATGTTCCCGGTCATAAATCACCTGGCTGCCACGGGCCACCGCCCCGGTCTCCAGGAAATAAATCCCCATGCGGGAACCGCCCCGCAGGATATGGGACGTCCCGACGCCGAGCCCGCGGAGTTCGGCCACGCAACGGTCGGCGACCGCATGTTCCGGAAGACGCGTAACGAATTCTGTTTCAACGCCATAGTTAGCGAGAGACACCGCCACATTGGCTTCACCGCCGCCAAAGGTGGCTTCCAGACTTCCGGCCTGGCCGAAACGCAGATGGCCCGGAGTGGCCAGGCGGAGCATCACTTCTCCGAAGGTTACTACTTTTGCCATTAGGGTATGAGAATAAAATGACTATCTTCTGAGCCTGACGAATATACTGAGGGGCAGCACCTTGCCGAAACTGTCACGCAAGGCCAGCTCGCCGCTTTCCAGGCGGGCGTCCTCTCCCGGCCGGAAAGCCTGGCGTACCAGGGTCTCGCCGAGCAGGGCGGAATAGCCGTTGGAATAGAGATTCAGCACCAGGAAACTGTCCCGGGGGTCCAGGATGTCGTTGACCGTCTTCAGCAATCCGAACAGGAGTTCATCCAGTTTCCACTTTTCCCCGTCCGGGCCATGCCCATAGGCAGGCGGGTCGAGGATGATGCCCTGGTAGCGGTTGCCGCGGCGGGCCTCCCGGCGGGCGAACTTCAGGGCGTCCTCCACCACCCAGCGAATCCCGTCCAGCCCGCTCCGGTCCATATTGTCACGGGCCCACGTAACGACTTGCCGTACCGAATCCAGATGCGTCACGTCCGCTCCGGCAGCCTTGGCGGCCAGGGAAGCGCCGCCCGTATAGGCAAACAGGTTCAGCACCTTCGGTGCGGGGAGGCTGTTTGCTGCACGGATGCGCCCCAAGCGTCCGGTTTCCCGGAAAATATACTCCCAGTTCGGCGCCTGTTCGGGGAAAACGCCCACGTGCTTGAAGGACGTCAGGCCCAGCCGCAGGGCGATGTGCAGGTCGGAAGCGGCCCGGGTATCGGGGTCCGGCTCGCCGTTGTAGACAATCTGCCACTGGTCCTCCATCCGGTGGAGACGCTCCCATGTGCCACTGTCCTCCTTGCCCGCTTTCCCGAATCCGGCTCCTGGCCGGAAACGTGTATCAATCAAGCTGTTCCATTTGCTTTCCGGCAGGGATTTGTCCCACAGGGCCTTCGGTTCGGGGCGCGCCATGACCACCCGGCCATAGCGTTCCAGCTTCTCACCGTTCCCGCTGTCGATTAATTCATAGTCTTTCCACCGTTGTGAAGGGTACTCTGTCGTCATGATGCATTTACTCTGATTCTGCAAAGGTAGCATTTTTCCGTAAGGAATGATAAAAAATGCAAAACGGATGCGTGAAGCCGTCGCAATTTGACAGGTCAATTACGCGATTTGCGGGATATTTCGGGTTTTTATCACTATATTTGCGCTATATGATGATGTATAGAACCGCATAGCCCTATCTCCTTAGCCCGACGCCTCCATGACCCGACAAAAACCCGCTATCCTGCTGCCGATGATTGTGCTCGGAACCCTGTTCTTCCTGTTCGGACTGGTCTCCTGGGTCAATTCCATCCTCATTCCCTATTTCAAGGCAGCCTTTACCCTCAACCATACCCAGTCCTATCTGGTGGCTTTCGCTTTCTACATCGCCTACCTGGTCATGTCGGTGCCGAATTCCCGGATTATCGTCCGGGTGGGGCACCAGTGGGGCATGGTCATCGGGGTGTGGATGATGGCCGCGGGCACCCTGCTGTTCGTACCGGCGGCCCGCCTGGCCTCCTATCCCCTCTTCCTGACGGGCCTGTTCGTCATCGGCACCGGTCTGTCCATGCTGCAGACGGTCGCCAATCCCTATGTGACCGTCATCGGGCCGTTTGAAACCGCGGCCCGCCGCATCAGCATCGTAGGCCTGTGCAACAAGATTGCCGGTATCCTGGCCCCGCTGGTCTTTGCGGCCGTCATTCTCAAAGGCGGCTCATCCGAAGCCGACCTGTCACGGGTTATTCTGCCCTACAGCGTACTCTCCGGCTTCCTTTTCCTCTTCGGCCTGCTGGTCATGGTGATGAAGCTGCCCGAGATTGTCAACAGCGCCGCAGGGGAAGAAAACGCCGCGCGTCCGCTGTGGTCCTATCCCTATTTCGTGCTCGGCGTGCTGGCCTTGTTCTGCCACGTAGCCGAACAGATTGTATCCATCGACACAGTCATTTCGTATGCCCAGAGCATGGGCCTGACCCTGCAGGAAGCCAAAATCTTCCCGAGTATCACCCTGGGCTGTTCGCTGATTGGATATTTCGCCGGCATCATCGCCATTCCGCGTTTCGCCTCCCAGTTGCAGATGCTCCGGGTGGCCGTCGTGACGGGCGCCGTGCTGTCCGTGCTGGTGCTGGTGATTCCGGGCACGGTTCCGGTATACGGCCATGCCGTGTCCCTTTCCCTGTTCTGCATCAACGGACTAGGATTCTGCAACGCGCTGATTTATGCGGGTATCTGGCCGCTGGCCATCCACCACCTGGGCCGGCATACCGACCTGGCCTCCGCCTGCATGGTTATGGCCCTGTGCGGAAACGGGCTGATGCCGCTGCTGTACGGCTTCCTGGCCGACCACTGGGGCCTGCGGCCTGGGTATGTGGTGCTGCTGCCCTGCTTCCTGTTCCTGATTTATTACGCCTATAGAGGATATCGCTTGGAGAGATGGAGAAACAACTGATTTACAATGCAAAAGTGGTCCTGCGGGACCGGATTCTGGACGGGGGTTCCGTCGTCGTCTCGGAGGGCCGGATTGAAGGTATCGAGGCGGGTAAGCCCGTGCTGTCGGACGCCCGGGAAATCGACGCCGGCGGCAAGTACCTGACGCCGGGTTTCATCGACCTGCACACCCACGGGGCCGGCGGGTCGGAATTCATGGACGGCACCGTGGAGGACACGCGCGCCGCGGCCCGCATGCACCTGCGGCACGGCACAACCCTGCTGTTCCCGACCACCCTGGCCAGCACGAATGAGGAACTTTTCTCATTCATCGACATTTACGAAAAAGTCAAATCCGATACGGGCGGCGCCGCCTTCGGCGGGCTGCACCTGGAAGGACCTTACTTCGCCTATGAATACAGGGGGGCCCAGGACCCCCGCTACCTGCGCAACCCCGCCCCGGAAGAATACCTGGACATCCTGGAACGGACCCCGGACATCGTCCGCTGGGACATGGCGCCGGAACTGCCCGGAGCCCTGGCTTTCGGCGACGAGTTGTGCCGCCGGGGCATCCTCCCCTCCATCGCCCACACGGCCGCCCGGTACGAAGACGTGGAAGCAGCCTATGCCCACGGATTCACCCACATGACCCATTTCTATTCCTGTATGCGGACGTATTTCCGGGAAAACGGCTTCCGGCGGGCGGGCTGCGTAGAGGCGGGATTCGACATGGACGGCATCACCCTGGAAGTCATCGCGGACGGCTGCCATATTCCCACCCAGATGCTGCACATGGTGGTCAAAATCAAAGGCCCCGAGCGGGTGGCGCTGATTACCGACTCGATGCGTGCTGCCGGGATGGGAGAAGGGCCGTCCATCATCGGTAGCCGGACGGGCGGCCAGGCCGTCATTGTCGAAGACGGTGTAGCAAAACTACCTGACAGACAAGCATTTGCCGGAAGCGTTGCCACCGGTGACCGGCTGGTCCGCACGATGTGGAAAGGCGCAGGCGTGCCGCTGACGGATACGATTCGGATGGCGGCGGAAACCCCGGCCCGCATCATGGGCATCCGGGACAAAGGCGTGCTGGAGCGGGGCTATGATGCCGACCTGGTCACCTTCGACGAGGACGTCAGGATTGACAAAGTATGGATCAAAGGAAAGCAATATGATATATAAAGCGGATCAATTGGAAGTGCGGGTCTATCCCGACCGGACGGAAATGGGACGGCAGGCCGCCGCCTGGGCCGCTGACGGACTGCGGGAACTGCTGCACGGGCGCGAGGTTATCCACGTCGTGTTTGCCGCCGCGCCGTCGCAGGATGAATTTCTGGAGGCCCTGTGCCGGGAAGACCTGCCCTGGGAGCGGATAGAAGCCTGGCACATGGACGAATACGTCGGACTCGCCGCGGATGCACCGCAGCGCTTTTCCGCCTATCTGGACAGCCATATTTTCGGGCGGGTTCCCTTCCGGGCCGTCCATTACCTGACCGACCCGGAGGCGTATGCCCGGGCGTTGCAGGACTGTCCGCCGGACGCCGTCTGCATGGGCATCGGAGAGAACGGACATATCGCGTTCAACGACCCCCATGTCGCCCGTTTCGACGACCCCGAGACCGTCAAAATCGTAGACCTGGATGAAGTCTGCCGGACCCAGCAGGTCCATGACGGCTGCTTCCCGACCCTGGACAGCGTGCCCCGGCAGGCTGCCACCGTGACGATTCCGGCCCTGCTGCAGGCCCGGCTCATCTCGTGCGTGGTACCGGGTCCGCGGAAAGCGGAAGCCGTGCGCCGGACGGTCCGCGGGCCGGTGGAGACCGCCTGTCCCGCCTCCATCCTGCGGCGGCATCCCCGGGCCGTTCTTTTCTGTGACAAAGATAGCGCTTCTCTCCTATGAAAAATCTGTTTGACATCCAAGGAAAAGTGGTCGTCATGACCGGCGCCTGCGGGGTGCTGGGCGAGACCATCGTGAAGTATTTTGCCGGGCAGGGGGCCCGCGTCGCCCTGTTGGACCTGCCCCGGACGGCGGAAACCGGACGGCGTATCGTGGCGGACATTACGGCGGCGGGCGGCCAGGCCTTGTTTCTGCCGACCGACGTACTGGACCAGCCCACCCTGGAACGCAACCGGGCGGACATCCTGAAAGCCTGGGGCACGGTCGATATCCTGCTCAATGCGGCCGGGGGAAATATGGCCGCCGCCACCGTTCCGCCGGACAAGACCATCTTCGACCTGGATGTGGACGCGGTGCGTAAAGTCGTGGACCTCAATTTGTTCGGAACTATCTATCCCACCCTGGTATTCGCCCGGGTGATGACCGAAAAGGGCCGGGGGTCTATCATCAATTTCTGCTCGGAGACCTCCTTCCGGCCCCTGACCCGCGTGGCCGGCTACGGTGCCGCCAAATCCGCCGTGGCGTCCTGGACCAAATACCTCGCCGGGGAACTGGCGCTGAAGTCCGGTGACGGGCTGCGGGTCAATGCCATCGCCCCCGGTTTCCTGCTTACCCACCAGAACCACGACCTGCTGGTCAACCCGGACGGGAGCCTGACCGACCGTTCCCGTAAAATCTTGGACCATACGCCTTTCGGCCGTTTCCTGCAGCCGGACGAACTGCTCGGAACCCTGCATTGGCTGGCCTCCGACGCCTCTGCGGCGGTGACTGGCACGATCAACCTCGTCGACGGCGGCTTTGAATCTTTCAGCATATGAAATACCTGATGCGTGAATCCTGGCGCTGGTACGGACCCGCCGACCCCATTCCGCTGGACTTTATCCGGCAGACCGGCGTGACCGACATCGTCCACGCCCTGCACCATATCCCCAACGGAGCCGTCTGGCCGGTGGAAGAAATCCGCGCCCGTCAGGAACTGATTGCCCGCAGCGGATTGGTCTGGAGCGTGGTGGAAAGCGTCCCCGTGCATGAGCATATCAAAACACAAAGCGGTGATTATCTGCAATATATCGAGAATTACAAGCAGACGCTGCGGAACCTGGCCACCTGCGGCATCACCTGCGTGACCTACAATTTCATGCCGGTGCTGGACTGGACCCGCACCGACCTGGACTATCCCCTGCCGGACGGTTCGCGCTGCCTGCGTTTCGAGCGGATGGCCCTGCTGGCCTTTGACTTGTTCATCCTCCGCCGCACCGCCGCTTTCCAGGAACATTCGGAAGCCGACATAGCGCGCGCACGCGCATATTATGAAAAAATGTCACCCGAAGCCGTCGAGCGGCTGACCCGGACGATGATTGCCGGCCTGCCCGGCAGCGAAGAGAGCTTTACCCTGGAACAGTTCCGGCAGGAGCTCCGGCGCTATGAAGGCATCTCGGCGGAGCAGCTGCGGGAGCATCTGGTTTTCTTCCTCCGGCAGATTTGCCCGGTGGCCGATGAGGTGGGCGTACGGATGGTGATTCATCCCGACGACCCTCCCTTCCCCATCCTGGGCCTGCCCCGCATCCTGTCCACGGCGGCCGACTTCCGGGCCCTTGTGGCGGCCGTTCCGAACCCGTCGAACGGGCTCTGCCTGTGTACCGGTTCCTTCGGCATCCGGCCCGACAACGACCTGCCGGCCATGCTCCGGGAGTTCGGGGACCGGACCGACTTCGTCCACCTGCGCAGCACGCGCCGCGATGCGGACGGGAACTATTTCGAAGACAATCACCTGGAAGGGGACGTTCCCATGTATGAGATGATGAAGACCCTGCTGGAGGTCATGCAGCAGCGGAAATTCCGCATTTTCTGCCGGCCCGACCACGGGCACCGGATGTGCGACGACCTGGGCCGTCCGTCCAATCCGGGGTATTCCCTTTACGGGCGGATGCGCGGGATTGCAGAACTGCGCGGCCTGCAGGCCGGTATCGCCGGGGGGCTCGATTGAGCCTCCCTTTTTCGTATTATAACGTTAAATGTGAAGGGCTAAGCTGTTGAAAACTTTGTTAATTTCAGAATTCTTCGTAAATTTGCAGTCCCCCAAAAACGGGGTAAAAGACTTAATTTATTTATTAACAGGTTTTTATGCCAACAATTCAACAATTAGTCCGCAAAGGACGCGAGCAGCTCGAGGTCAAGAGCAAGTCTCGTGCACTGGATGCGTGCCCTCAGAAGAGGGGTGTGTGCGTACGTGTCTACACGACCACGCCTAAGAAACCGAACTCAGCTATGAGAAAGGTGGCGCGTGTACGTCTCACCAACTCCAAAGAGGTCAACGCCTACATCCCGGGCGAAGGCCAC
>CADBPR010000013.1 GCA_902796555.1 uncultured Bacteroidia bacterium | reverse complement strand
TATCACGTATGACGACAAAGAGCAGCCGGGCTTGTTTCTTTCAGAAAAAAAGAGTATCTTCGACCTCAGTTGCACGACAGGCTCCGGCGAGCGGATTGTGGTGGAGATGCAGATTCCGGACGGTGCCGGAGAGTTTTACGGAGACGTTTATCAAGAATTTGTATCATACGATTAGAAACCGCCCGAAAGTAGACGAAATGGGACAAGGCGAGACATTATCGGAAATTTCTGAGCGGTGGCTCAGGGAGGGCGTCGGGGCGTTCAGTGCCGAGACGGCCGAGCACTATGCCTGGATAATCGCACATCAGCTGGTTCCGGGCTTCGGAGACCGGACGGACATCTCCCGGGAAGAGGCGCTCGGTTTTGCCGAGCGGTTACGGGCGGAAGGGCAGGCGGAAAGCACCGTTTACAAGTGCCTCACCCTGCTGGAGCGAATTCTGGCGTATGGCGCCGCACAGGCGCTGTGTCCCCTACCCGATTGGCAGCTGGACCTGAGCAGGCCGGAGCGGATGCGGAAAAATGCCGTCCTGACCCCCTCGGACGAACAGGAACTGACCCGCTTCCTGACGGAAAACCCCACCCCGGCCCACCTGGGCATTTTCTTGATTCTGACCTGCGGAATCTCCGTAGGCGAAGCCCTTGCGATTCGATGGAAAGATGTGTCCGTCAACAAAGGGCAGATTCGGGTTTACATATCCAGAGGACCGCTGCACCGGCGTGAGAACCGGACCCGCACGGTGGAAATCGGAGAACGACAGCGGCTGTATCTACGCAAAATCATGGGCCCGGGCGAATGTTACCTGTGCAGCGGAACGCCGGAGCCCCTGCAGCGGACTTCGCTGGAGAACCGCTGGCGGACCCTTATCCGTCAGCTGATGCTTCCGCCCCTGCCGCTGACGAACCTGCGGCACACCTACGGCGTCCGCTGTCTCGAAACGGGAATGGATTTCCAGACGCTCGCCGAGAAACTGGGCGTACGGAACAGTTCGGAATTCCGGGCCCAGTACAAGGACCTGGTCAGCCTCGAAGCGGCACGGCGACGGCCGGAAGCCCCACGCGGACAGGCCACGAAAGAAACCCCGTCCGTCCGGGAACTGGCGAGGAAGGTGGATGAACGAAAGAAACGGCTTCAGCAGACCTTGGACTGTCTGGAAGCCGATGAAAAAATTATTCAGTCCCTGCGGTATTCCGACTGCGTGCAGGGGGCTACACGGCAGGGACTGTACAACTTGATTGAAAAGGTCCTGGAGGGCGACAAGGACGGGCAGTACCTCGTGGAATACCTCCGCTGCAACATGCGCGTCGCGGAAATGCCGCTGCTGAAAGTAACCACCCCGCAGGCCATCCGGCGCCGCGTCACCCACGGGTGGGAAAAACTCCAGGCCCGGCTGGAAGCCCTTTATTCGGCAGCCGGGGTTTCTGCGGCGGCCGGCGCTTCTTCCGCAGCAACCGCCTCTGCAGCCGCTTCTTCCGGAACGGCTTCTGCGCCAGCAACCTCTTCGGGAACCTCCTTGTGATACGGCAGGCCGATGCAGGTCAGCCGGTCGGTGAAATACAAGGCGGCGCCGATGCCGCACAACAGCAGAATCCCGCAGCACCAGCACAGAATCCGGCGACGGCGTACACGCTTGCGTTCCTGTGCATCCACGGCCGTCAGTTTGGGATACTTCGCCAGACTGGTCAGCGTGGCACCGAAAGCGATGTTGACGAGGGCCTTGGAGTTGATGGCCCAGCCGTTGGCATTGAGCACGGGACCCAGGTCGCGGCGGCGGAGTTTCCGCCAGGCGATAAACATGGAAGGGCCCGAAATAATCAGGATAATCACCGCGAGAATCAGCAGGAACTGCCAGATGGTGATACCCTTCAAGGCCGCAGCAATGCCCGCCAACGCAGCACCGACCAAACCGACACCCATGCTGATGGCAGCAAAGATACCGGCGAACTTCGCGATATCGAAAGGAGCCGCCGGGGCTTTGCCTGCCGTAGCGGTATCCGCAGCGGATGTCAGGCCGGCCATGGACTTCTCGTTCTTCTCGGAAGCACTCTTGTCAATCTTGTCATTGATCATCCGCGACACCTTCTTGTAAGGGGTCCAGAAGGCCTGGCGGACGGAAATCGGGTTATCGACAATCGCCACGACCTGGGCGGTATAGTCATTCCCCTCCCGGTCATAGAAAACAGCGTTCTTCCCGACGCGGATGCCGTCCACGTCGCCGTCGGTCAGCACCGCGGCAATATTGAAGGACTTGCCCAGTTTCTCCGACACGCAGGCGCAATACAGGATATACATACCGCTGAGGGAGGAAATCTCCGGAGCCGGGCCCGCCACCTTCACGCACAGGTCGGTGCTGCGCTGGTCGATATAGAGCCGGCCGGCCTGGAAAATAGCCTTCTGATTCTTGTCATAGAAATCAGACAGCACCACATAGTTGTTCAGGAAACGGTAGAAATCCCGGTACAGATGCAGGAACTTGTCCACAGACTCGATGGCCAGCGCCTCGGCTTCCAGCGCCTTGTCCTGGGCAATCAAGTCCAGCAGGGCGGCCTTGCGGTCTTCGGCCAAGACCTGCTTCACCGTATCCAGCCCGAGGGGTTCTACTTCGGCGCCCTTCTTGGCATCCTTCCAGGCGGTATACGGGGCGAATTTGGCCACGACCGCATTCCACTGGGCCTCCGTAATCCCCTTCTCGCCCGGGAAATCCTTGTCGGCCACCAGGGCTTTGAACTGGGCCATTGTCGCCTGCCAGGCAGGGTTGATACGCTCGTCCAGGGGCAGGATACCCGCCGCGGAAGGACGTGCAATCGGATAGGTGGCAATTTCGGTATTCGCAGACAAATCATCCCCGCTGATGGCTCCGATTTTGTCTACGGACACATCCAGCGCCGCGGCCGCCGCATCGTCATAACGAATCAGCTTGCAGCGCATGAAATAATCCGCGACCTTGGCCTGAAGGGCCTGGCAAGCCGCCAGGGCAGCTTCCGTATCATCCCCGTAAGGATAAATCTCCGGCACTGCGGCCGCGCACCAGGCGGCATAGTCGGCGCATGCGGCATAGAAAGCCTCGACCTGGTCCGTACCCACACCGTCGGCGCCACTGCGGTCTTTGGCGGAACCGACGGTCTTGGCGATTTGCTCAATCAGCGTTTTCAAGGCCTCGTCCTCCGCCGAAGCAGGGGTGATGATGCCGTCCCCGTTGAAGCGGGTCTCGGCAAAAATCTTCTCATTGTCAGATGTTTCCGCCAGGGAGATTTCGTCTTTTTCCAACTTGAGATTGGCCAGAATCTGACGGGCGGAAGCCCGAAGGGTATTGCCGGTCTCGTTGTCGGCGAAAGCCGCCAGCGGCAGGGAGGAATCCCCCTTGAGCAGCAGGTCGGGGTCGGTAATGGCCCCGGTCAGCCACTGCGCTGTCGCAATCACCTCATCCACGCGGATTTTACCGTCCGCATTGGTATCAATCATCGCCAGCGTCTTGGTATCGAACTCGAGCCCTTGGACCGGGCAGCTGAGTACTGTCCAGAGTTTGCGGTCCAATTCACCCAGATGGGCGATATCGGCTCCGGAAGAAATCTTTACGCGGACGGTCCCTCCCACGGAAGAGAAAGTCCACTTGTAACCGTTTTGTTTGGGTTTCTTAGCCATATGCGTTGGTGTTAGGATTATTCATGTGTATATTCGCCCAGCTCATACATCGCCCGGCAGTAGCCGCTGCGGACCTTGTCCCAGTGCTGTTGCCCGGCGAAGGTGCTCAGTTCGAAAATCATGATGCCGTCATAATGCAGGTAGGAATAATAAGTCGCTTCCTCGGAGCTGATACCTGTGTACAGGCCGAAGGAATTGTAGAGGGTACAGGCATCGCCAATCAGGTTTTTGGCCAGGCCGGTAAAGTATTCCATGGACCAGGAAGACTCTGATTTGCCGTAAATCGTCTTGACGTAGTTGCCCAGATGGAAAATATCCAGGTACTCCGCGTAGCCGGCCTTGTCGTAATCCGCATTGGCCCAGGAGTAATGCGTTGACGGCCAGTTGCTTTCATAGCTGCCCCAGTTCTGGCCCGTCTCGTGGCGGAACTGGAACCAGCAGGCGGCCCAGGCCTCCAGCTTGACGGAGGGCTTGATGCTGCGGATCAGGTCGCGGATTTCGCGGACATATCCCTGGATGACGGTGGCGCGCCAGGCCATCCACTGCTTGAAGAGCACCGGATTCTTGACATTGTAGGTTCCCTTGTTGCTGTCATCGGAAACGGTCATGAAATCGGCAGGCCAGTTTTCCACCGCGTGGCCGATATACGTTTCGAAAGCCGCACGAGACTCGTCGGAAAAGTCGCTGCGGATATTGGGATAACGGCAATAATCCAGCGCGAAACCGTCTATGTCATAATTGGTTACCAGCTCCCTGACGACATCCATCACGTAGGTATGAACCTTGGGATGCGAAGGGTTCAGGAACCAATAATCGTTCTCGTCCTGGCGGATATCCTGGATGCCGGTGGTCAGCAATTCCTGGCAGAAGGCATCCTGCAGATTCTCTTCGTAATACTGGCGGGTCTTCGCTGAGGTAGGTTCCGCAAAGGTGAAGATGCAGTAAGATACGGACAAGGTCATGCCCCGCTTGTGGCAGGCGTCAATCATCACCTGCAGCAGGTCGAAGTTCTGGTTAACGCTGACGCCGCCTTCCAGGGTGCGGGCATAGCCCAGGATGTCGCTTTTCTGGTACAGGGCATCGCCGGACTTGGGGGCCTTCACCTCCACGACCACGCCGCTGAAACCGCCGTCATACATTTTCTGGACGATATTGTCGACAGCCTCTTCCGTTTTGAGATAGGAATAGGAATGGGCCGCATCAATCCACATGACCAGCGGCTTATTCGGACGGGGAGCCGGCAGCGGTTTGCTGTGGAAGGTATATTTCTGATAGTGTTTGCCGTCTTCTGCCGTCACGCGCACCTGCATGGCCGAGCGGGAAAAGTCCTGCTTCTTGGTAGGGTCCGGGGTCATTTTGGCCCCTTCGGACAGGGACACTTCCGCGGCACAGGAACGCAGGTAATGCAACTGGTCGTAGCCATATTCGAAGGTGATGGTCCGGGCCTTTTCATCAATGACCGCCTCGATGGGGCAGTCTCCCGTCAGGAATTTCATGCTGAGCAGCTGACATTCCGTACTGGGGATATGGGGCTCCTGCGAAGGTTCCTCGGAGGGCTCCTGCGAAGGTTCTGCTGAAGGCTCCTCAGAGGGCTCCACCGAAGGTTCGGCGGAAGGTTCGACCAGGGCGGGCTTCGGCGTACACATCAGGACGCCGACCAGGAGGGGAAAAAGAAACAAACGCTTGATTTTCATTATCTTATTAATTCTTGGCAAGGGGTGGGACCTCCCGGTCCCGCCCCCTGAAAACTGGATTAAATCGCTTCGCGGGTAATCTCGTAGCGGAGGAAGAAACCGCTCTTGCCCACATTCAGCATGATGTTGACCTTGTCGTTGTCCGGGTCGTAGATGGCCGCAGCGGAGAGACGAGGCTCCGTAAAGTTGCCGACAGCGGTGGTTTCCAGCAGGTAATGGCCCTCTTCCGTCGGATCCAGGGTCTGAATCGTCATGTATTCGCCCTGCCAGGAACCGGTGATGGCAATCAGGTAATCCGTATTGTTGAACGGGATGACGAAACCGTGACCGGTGGTATAGTTGCCATAGCTGAAGAGGCCTTGGGCACCGGCTTCCTTGGAAATATTGTTGTCATCGTTCAGGGTGCCGTAGAGCTGCAGGTCCGTCAGCGGGTCCAGGCCTTCCTGTACGCTGTAAGACATCGTGCCGGGATGGGAATCCACGACAACGAAGAGACCATTCGGGTCGCCGCTGACCGGGGCGAGCAGCTGCCAGCAGTTGGCATCGCTGCAGGTACGGATCGTCTTGCCGACCTGATAGGTTGCGCCGGCGATGTCGCCGCCCTTGCCAATCCAGCAGTTGAACCAGCCTTCGTCCGGATATTCGTTCCAGCCGGGATAGTGGCAGGTAGTGATGATGAAGTCACCGGCAATTTCACCGCCGACGGCGATTTCATGGAAGTCGCAGCAACGGTTCGGGAACTGGGGCGTCTCATCGGTCTCGCCGATTTCCCACAGTTTCACAGGCGCCTTGTCATAGCCGTCTTTCCAGATGAAAATACCGCCAATCAGATAAGGGTCGATGGCCGCCTGGTTGTCGGCTGCATAGGCATAGGAAGCCACGAGGACACCGTTCTTGTCGTTGGTGATACCCATCGGATACCATTCGGCCGGGATACCGCTGACATTGACGTCGCCCTTCTTGTTGCCGTCCAGGTCAAAAACCTGCATATCCGGGGAAACCCACAGTTCAGGACCGACGAAAGCCACCATCGGCTCGTTCTGGTCGAAGATATAAGGGGTCACTTTCAACTGGCCGTAGGTCTTGCCGTCTTCCCAGATACGCTTGACCTGCAGGGTCACTTCATATTCGCGGGAAGAGACCGTATACTCTTTGGTCGTACCGTCTTCGGCGGTCACGGTGAATTTCTGGTCGACCGTATAATCCAGTACTTCCTGTGCGGGGTCCGGCGAGATGGTCGCCTTCTCGGAAAGGGTATATTCCGCTTTCGCGCTCTTCATCGGTTCGAACTCTTCGGGGTAATAAGGCAGCATCACCAGTTTTTCACGGGCGGACACATCACCTTCGACGACCGTATTGCCGGCCACCACCTGGAAGGTCAGAATATCACAGGCGCTGCTTTTGGGAGCGTCCGGTTTGGGGTCTTCACTGGTCGTCTGAGGACCGGGTTGTTCTTCTGGCGTAGGATTCTCCGGAGTCTTGGAGCATGCGGCCAGGGCGGCAATCAGCGCGGTGGCTGCGAAAAAAAGAGAAGTTTTTTTCATACTATAAAAGGTTTATTTGGTTGCAACGGATTTGTACGGTACGAGAGAATAGCGCTTGCTTTCGCCCGTATTGGTATTCCGTACGGTGATGATATAGGGGTTGTTCTCCACGTCGGACAGGTTGATGAGCGGTCCGAGCGCCGGTTCGATGACCTCGTCATAGGTAATCGTGGCGCGGACGCACATTTTCTCCAGGTCGAACAGGTCCCACTGGGGTTTGATGATTTTGAATTCCACCACAACCGGGTCGGCCGTCTCATCGGCAATAGTACCGTAAATCATTGTACTGTTGTTCGGTACGGTACTCTTGATATAGATGGAACGCAGACCGCATTCCGTATGGGAATACGGCTCGGCATCCGGTTTGGCGCAGGACAGGGTCGCCAGGCCCAGCAGACAGAAAGCGATATACAGAATCTTTTTCATAAGGGATGCATTGATTACCAACCGGGGTTGTTTTCGTTGTTCAGGGCGGGATTGGTGGAGCGCTCGCTCTCCGGAATAGCGAAGGCGTAATAGCGCTCCGGGAAGACGCGGGTACGGCCGGCATCCACCTCGACCTGCTTGTAGGTCAGGGTGCCGTCCGCCGCCCGGGTAATCCAGCAGCCGTGCGCCTGTTTGCCGTCAATCACGTCCACGGCCCTCCGCCAACGGCGCAGGTCCCAGTAACGGAAGCCTTCGCCCGCCAGTTCCACAATACGTTCATGCTCCAGGACAGCCATAAAGGAATCGAGGTCGGCAGCAGTCTTGGCCGGCAGACCGACGCGGTCACGCACCTGCTGCAGGGTCAGCAACGCGGTGGGAATGTCGCCGTTCTGCGCCTGGGCTTCAGCCTTGTTCAACAGCACCTCGGCATAGCGCAGGGCAATCCAGTAATGGGAACCGCCGTTCTTGATCCAGTCTGTGTCCCCTTCCCGAATCCATTTCCGCAGATAGTAACCCGTCACCGTCGTAGCCGGCGAACCGGACAGTTGGAATTTGTCGATATAGTCATAGGGATACAGGTCATCGGCGGGATAGCCGTCCGGGGACATGGGGTCCAGAACCGAGGTGGCCGGCGCCGTGTAACCGGTCTGGTCATAGGTCCGGATGGTCCGTTTCTCCCAGGGGGCGCCGTTGTAGAGAATGGTCGCATAGAAGCGGGGCTCGCGTCCCGTATACGGATCTGCGCCGTGCACCGCCCAGTCGAAAGGCGTACCGTCGGCCATCTCATAGCTGTCCACCAGTTCGCTGGTCGGACCGAAAACGGCATAGACCGGCGCACCGTCGTGGAACTTGGCATCGCCCCGCGGACGGAAGAAGACATCTCCACGGTGGGACAGGCCCTTGGCCACATCGTTGCCGAAGAACGAGACGGTCAGCAGGTTTTCGCTGTTGACCTGGTTGTTGAACAGGGAGGCGTAGTCCCCTACCAGTGCCGCTCCGGCAGCCTGGCACTCGTCAGCGGCGTCAATCACCAACTGATACGCAGCCCGGACGGAATCAGCCGGCGCGCCGGCGTTCTTCAGGGCGCAGGCCTTGAACAGGGCGGCACGGGAAAGATAGCCCCAGGCCGCGGCCTTGGTGGCCCGTCCGTAGTTGTTGGAAGACCAGCTCTGCGGCAGGTCCTGGGCAGCACTGCGCAGGTTCCCGATTACATAGGACCAGGAATCCGCCTCGCTGGAACGCGGCTTGTTGTTGGCCTCCGGCCCGTCCACTGCATCGCCGCGCAGCACGACACCGCCGTACACGCGAATCAGATAATAGTAGGAGAAGGCCCGGAGGAAGCGGACTTCCGCCACGCGTACCTTCAGGAAGTCGCTGTTGTACTTGTCCCCGAATCGGGCGGCGTCCCGCAGGAACTGATTGTCCCGTTTAATACGGGTATAACTGTCGCTCCAGATTTCGAAAGCCGAGGCATTCGCGGAGGTAAAGGCCGATTCTTCCAGCAGGCAGATGTTGTAGCTCTGCCCGTACTGTTCATAGGAACAGGATTTGACCAGGTCGCTGTACGCGTCGGTGAAATCCCGCATATTGCCGTTGTACAGTTCCGAACGGTCGCGTACGGCGGCATACAGGCCGAACACATATTTGTCCAGGTTGTTTTCGTTCCCGTTCCAGACGACCGTTTCCGAATAGAAACCGGTCGGTTCCAGGTCAACGAATTTGTTGCAGGACACCGCAGCGGTTGCTACGGCGGCCAGGGCGATATAGAACGTCTTTTTCATACTAGAAGGTCACGTTAAGTCCGATACTGTAGGTCTTCTGCTGCGGCACGAAACCGTTGTTCAGGCCCGGGTTCTCGGGGTCAATCCATTTGTAACTGCTCAGTGTAAAGAGGTTCGTACCGGCCAGATAGACCGAGGCGCGGCTCATGCCGATGGCCTGTACCAGACGCTGCGGCAGAGAGTAGGTCAGCTGCAGGTTTTTCAGACGGAGATAGGTGCCGTCTTCGAGCCAGAGGCTGGACTGGCACATCGTCGTACCGTTGTAGCCCTGGTGCAGGCGGGGGTATTTGGCATTCGCGTTGACGTTGCCCTCCTCGTCCACATACCAGGAGTTCTGCGCTGCGTAGAGATTGCCGTTCGTGAAGGACAGACCGTAGAAGGCACGGGTATAAATCGTATTGTCCATCACCGTGTTACGGTAATTGCCCGTCAGGGCCAGGGTGCTCATGGAAGCCCCCTGGAAGAGGGCGGAGAGACTCCAGTTGCGCCAGCCTACCTGGGCGTTCAGGGAGAAGTTGAGTTCCGGCGTGGAGGAATAGCCGAGGCGGACATAGTCGAAATCCTCGGTAATCCGGCCGTCGCCGTTGACGTCCCGGTAGATGGGCTCGCCCAGGTAATAGACGCCGCCCGGAGCTTCCGGCGCATTGTCTATCTGCTCCTGGGTTTGGGCCAGGCCGATGCACTCGTAACCGTAAATCTGGTCCATCGGCTGGCCGAGCACGGGCCGGTAAGACGGATGGTCGTCCGTCACATTGGCCGAAGAAAGCACCCGGTTCCGGGCCCAGGAGAGCATGCCCTGGATGGAATAGGTGATGCCGTTTGAGAACCAGTTATCGTGCCGGACGGTCAGTTCGATACCGCGGTTGTCAATGCGCATCGTATTGGCGTTGGAAGGATGGTTCCCGCCGATGGAAGGCGCATACGCAGCGTCCAGGGACTCGATAATCCCCGTCCGGTACTGATAGAAGAAGTCCGCACCGACGGTCAGCTTCTTGCCCAGAAGCATCGCATCTGCGCCGATGTTGTAGTCGGTCATGCGGGACCAGGTCAGATTGTGGTCGCCGTAACCACCTGTGTAATAAGCGGAACGGGGCGTCAGACCGATGCCGTAAGCATGGTTCTGTCCGGTCGTATAGTATTTTTCCAGATAAGCGTAGGAACCCAGGCCTTCCAGCGAGCCGGTCTGGCCGACAGAGGCACGGAGTTTCAGGTGGTCAATCCAGCGGACATTGTCCTTGATGAAGTCCTCGTTGGACAGCACCCAGGCCAGCGAAGCGGAGGGGAAGAAACCCCAGCGCCGCTCAGGCGGCAGGAGGTAGGAAGCATTGGCGCGGGCCGATGTCTCGAAAATGTACTTGCCGGCGTAATTGTAGTTGAGCCGGTAGACGAAACTGCAGTTGCCCGACTGGGAATGGGAACCGGCATTGGCACCGGTAATCGCTTTGTTGGCGAAATCCAGGTCAATCGGCTCGCTCGTCGCGAAATCGTTGCCCCAGGCGTCAATGTTTTCATAGGTCCAGTATTCGCCTTCGAACAGGCCCAGGAAGGAGATGCTGTGCGCGCCGAAACTGCGGTTATACTCCAGCTGGGGCCGCAGAATCAGGGTCCAGTTGTAATTCTGGGACTTGAAGAAATAGGTCTCGGCGAAAGGAATGAAATTGATGATGGACACGGCCATCGTGCCGGGGTTGAAAGAAGCCTGCTTGAACGGCTCCTGATACTGCCGGTAGGTGGTGGTTCCGTAACGGGCCGCACCGGACAGGGACACTTTCAGGCCTTTGAGGAACGGAATGTCGTCAAAGGCGTATTCCAGTTTGGCGATGGCGTTGAGCGCCAGGGTGTTGGTATTCTTGAAACCGTTGTTCAGCACGGCTTCCGGGGTATAGGTATAGACGCCGTTGTAGATACCCAGCGGATAGGAAATGCCGGTATCAGGGTCGGTCCAGGTCTTGGCCAGAATCGGGGCTGCGAAGAAGGCGGCCCGCATCGGGGAATATTCGCTCTGCATCCGGAGGTCAATGACCGGCAAGTGCTTCTGCGTATATTCGGCTGACACGTTCATCTCATAGCGAAGGCCGCGGGCGAGATTGACGGACAGGTTGTTACGGAAATTATACCGGACATAGTCGTTGTTCTTGATGATACCCTTCTGGTTCATCACGCCCAGGCTGGAGTAATAGGTGACCCGGTCGTTGCCGCCGGAAGCGGAGACATTGTGCTGGTGGGTCAGACCGAAGGGATGGAAGACCTCATTCAGCCAGTTGGTTTCGCCCCATACGCCCATTTCCTTCATTTTGGCGATGTTCTCGGGCGTATAGGCGACGTCCAGTCCGTCCATCGTACGGGCCCGGTTGGTCCAGAGGACATATTCGTCCGGGTTCATCAGTTCCACCATCGCCGTGTTGCGGGTAAAGGTGACGGAACCGTCGTACTGAATCGTATTGGTACCGGTGTTGGAGCCGCCCTTGGTCGTGACGATGATGACACCGTTGCTGCCGTCCAGACCATAGACGGCCGTGCTGGCCGCATCTTTCAGAACGGAGATGCTTTCGATGTCGTTCGGGTTCAGACGGGAGATTTCCGAAGCGCTGCAGCGGATACCGTCGATGACGGCAATCGGCTGGTTGTGAGACACTTCGAAACCGCCGTTGTTGCCGGCATTGCCGTCCGGCTGGTTTTTGCCGCGGATCAGGAAGGTGGCGGCATCTTCACCCGCCGTACCGTAATCCGAATGCAGGGCCAGGCCGGCGAACTGTCCGTACAGGGTCTGGCTGACATTGGCCACCGGGGCTTTCAGGATTTCCTTGCCCGTTTTGGAGGCCACGGAACCGGTCAGGAATTCTTTTTTCTGCACACCGTAGCCGATGACGACCGCTTCTTCCAGGGTCCGGCTGTCTTCCTGCAGGAAGATTTTCATTTCTTTGCCCGTCTCCGGCACAAGAGATACGTCTTTGAAGCCGAACAGGGAGACGGTCAGCGAAGCGCCGTCCCGGTCCAGGGTCAGGGAGAACTGTCCGTTGGCATCCGTGATGACAGCCTGGTCGGAACCGGCCAGCATCACCACCGCACCCACGGCAGGAACGCCTCCTTCCTCATAGACGGTGCCCCAGACCCGCTGTCCCTGCTGGGCTTGCAGGGGTAGCAGGGCTCCCAGGAGCAGGAGCGAGGCTGTAAACACCGATTTCAGGATGTTTGACATTTCGTACAAGTTTGGTTAATACTCATCCAGGCAAGTTGCCATACGCAACCGCTTTTTCAATTAACAAATATACGAAAATTCTTTAATAGTTATTGCGCCTTTATAAAATTATTTAATATACACCCGCGCTTACGCACAAAATACTTTGGTTTTCCGGGGAGAATGGCTATCTTTGCAATTCGATGAAAAAAGCCGTAACCCTCCTGCTGGCCCTGCTGGGCGGGCTGGTGCTCTTCTCCGGGAAAGCATCCGCCCAGGTAGGCGTATCCGGCAGTTTCATCAATTCTTCCCTGTACGACAGCGCGGGTTCGGCCCGGCCCGGATTCAGCGGGGCGCAGGCCGACCTGACCTGGAACATCGCCTTCAACCGCTTCCTGGGCGTCAACCTGGGCGCCGGCTACATCTACCTCAACCGGAAGGAAGACCCCAAGGTGGTGGGCGGCAATGCCGCAGAGTGTTTTTCCCGCGAACACCACCTTCGCATTCCGCTCCACCTGACCCTCAACATTCCCCTGACCCCGACCTTCGGATTCGTGCTGTTCGCCGGTGCGACGGGAACCTATGCCCTGAGCGGGTCCAACAACCTGAGAATCAAGCTGGAAGACGGATCCACCGGGCTGCTTACCTACGATTATTTCAGCGGTGTGGAAGGCCGTAACGGGCTGACAGACAGCCAGTACGCCGTCGCCCTCCCCTCCCTGGACAAGAGTCCGCAGATGGTCCGCTACGATGCGCAGGTGGAAGCCGGTATCGGCGTCCGCATCAGCCCGGTCGTGATGGTCCGCGGAGGCTATTCCTACGGCTTTATCAACCGCTACAAAGACCCCGCGCAGGGTTTCCTCCGGCGCAATCAGATTCATGCAGGCATTACCCTCCTCTTTTAAGGATATCCGTGTCCTGGCCTTCGACGCCGACGACACCCTGTGGGAAAACGAGCCCTTGTACCGCCAGGCGGAAGCCCGCTGGGCCCGGATACTGGCCGATTACGGCACGCTGGAGGCCTTGTCCGCCCGCCTGTACGCGGTCGAAAGCGCCAATATGGCCGATTACGGTTACGGCGCCCGCGCCTTCTACATGTCCCTGGTGGAAACGACCCTGCAGGTGACCGGGAACGCCGCGACCGGCGAGCAGATGGCGCAGATCCTGCAGATTGCCCGGGAACTGCTGTACAACCCGGCCACGCCGCTGCCCGGCGTAGAAGAGACCCTGTCCCGCCTGCATGAAAGCGGCCGCTACCGCATGGTTCTGCTGACCAAAGGCGACCTGCTGGACCAGGAGCACAAAATCGACCGCTCCGGACTGGGACGGTACTTTGATGACATCGTGATTGTCTCCAACAAGAGCCGGAAGGAATACCTGGACCTCTGCAGCCGCCATGCCGTTCCGCCCGGCGCGCTGGGAATGGTGGGCAATTCCTTCAAATCCGACATCGCGCCCGTGCTGGAAATCGGCGGATACGGGTTCCATATTCCCTTCCATATCCTGTGGGAACATGAAAAAATGGAAGAGTATCCCCATCCGCGACTGGTGAAACTGGCTGCGTTCTCCGAGTTAAGTCAGCTGGTTGCCGGTGAATAATTCGTAATACTTTCCCTTCTGGGCCAGCAGTTCCGCATGCTTGCCCCGTTCGATAATCCGGCCGTGGTCCAGCACCATGATATAGTCGGCCCCGAGCACCGTAGACAAGCGGTGGGCGATAATGAAATTGGTCCGCCCCTTCATCAGTGAATCCATTCCCTGCTGAATCATCTTTTCGGTGCGGGTATCGATGGAAGAGGTCGCTTCATCCAGAATCAGGACCGGGGTATCCGCCACCGCGGCCCGGGCGATGGCCAGCAGCTGACGCTCTCCCTGACTGAGGTTGCCCCCGTCGGCACTGAGCTGCGTATCATAGCCGTTGGGCAGCCTGCGGATGAAGGCGTCCGCACAGACGCGCCGCGCCGCTTCCCGGCATTGTTCGTCGGTGGCGTCCGGCCGGCCGAAGCGGATGTTGTCCAGCACGGTGCCCGAGAACAGGTGCGTCTCCTGCAGAACGATGCCCAGACTCCTGCGGAGCGAAGCCTTGCTGATATCCCGGATATTGAACCCGTCATAGGTAATGGTGCCGTCACTGATTTCGTAGAAACGGTTGATCAGGTTCGTGATGGTCGTCTTGCCGGCCCCGGTTCCGCCGACGAAGGCGATTTTCTGGCCCGGCCAGGCCGTCAGGCTGATATCGTAGAGCACCTGCTTGCCGGGAACATAGCCGAAGTCCACGTCCTGCAGCTGTACCAGGCCTTCCAGCGGCACCAGCCGGTCCCCGTCCTTCCAGGCCCAGCGGCCGGTCCGTTCCGCGCTTTCCACCAGACGGTCGCCTTCCCGGCGGACATCCGTCAGGGTCACGCGGCCCTCATCGACCTCCGGCGTTTCATCCAGCATGGCGTAGACCCGGTCCGCACCGGCGGCCGCCATGACGATTTGGTTGATTTCGTTGGAAATCTGCGATACCGGGCGCGTAAAGTGCTTGTGCAGGGTCAGGAAGGAAACGATGGTACCCAGGGTGAGCCAGGAACCGTTCAGCCCGCCCAGCCACCAGGCCTGGCTGCCGCCCAGTGCAATCACCGCGCCGATGATGGCGATGAACACGTAGCCGAAATTGCCGATGTTGCTGTTAATGGGCATGATGATGTTGCCGATTTTATTGGCGTTGAAGACGCTGCGGCGCAGGTCCTCGTTCAGAACGGCGAATTCGTCCAGGGCCTTCTGTTCATGGCAATAGACCTTCACCACCTTCTGCCCCGTCACCATCTCTTCGATAAAACCGTTGACACGCCCCAGATTGCGCTGACGCTCAGTGAAATAGGTTTTGGAGCGGCGGCCCAGGCGGGTCGTGACCAGGAAAATCAGGACGGTGAACAGCAGAGAAACCAGGGTCAGCGGAATACTGAGCACCACCATGCTGACAAAGGTGGCCACCAGGGTAATCAACGCCTGCAGCAGACGCGGCAGGCTGCTGCCGATGACCTGGCGGAGGGAATCGATATCGTTGGTATATACCGACATCAGGTCGCCGTGGGAATGGCTGTCGAAATAGCTGAGCGGCAGCTGCTGCATCCGGGTGAAGGTGTCGGTGCGCAGGCGTTTCATCGTACCCTGCCCGATGCGAATCATAATCAGACTGTAGGCATAGTCGGCGATGATGCCGACCAGAATCACCACGCCCAGCCGCAGCAGGGCCAGGGCCAGGGGCTGGTAATCCGCCCCGGCGCCCACGCCGTCAAAGAGGGTGGCGGGTGTCCGGAGCATCGGGGTGATGTAATCGTCAATCAGGCTGCGGGAAAACAGGGACGAAGCCAGCGAGGTGACGGCCGAAATGACGATGCAGACCACGACTGTCAGCAGGGCTCCTTTGTGTTCGCGCAGCATCCCGCGGAGGAGGCGCAGGACACTGGTGCTTTTTCTGAGATCTTTGAGGGTGGCGCCGCTCTGCGGGCCTCTCCCCCTTCCTTGGAATCCTGCCATCGCCTCAATCTTGATTACCGTCAAAATCCCCTTCTCCGCCGCCGGACTGCATCTCGTTGATTTCCTGATAAATCCGGTTGGCCTTCAACAGATTGTCGTGGGTATCGAAACCGCTCACCCGGCCGTCGTCCATGACCAGAATCCGGTCGGCCTCGCGGATGCTCAGGATGCGTTGGGAAATAATCAGTTTCGTCACGCCCGGAATCCGGCGGGCGAAGGTATCCCGGATTTTCGCATCGGTGGCCGTATCCACCGCCGAAGTGGAATCGTCCAGAATCAGCACCTTGGGCCGTTTGAGCAAGGCCCGGGCGATGCACAGACGCTGGCGCTGACCGCCGGAGACATTGGTACCGCCCTGTTCGATGCGGGTATGATAGCCTTCCGGCATTTCCCGGATGAATTCGTCCGCACAGGCCAGCCGGCAGGCCTCCCGACATTCTTCCTCCGTCGCGTCTTCACGGCCCCAGCGCAGGTTGTCCAGCACGGTCCCGGAAAAGAGGACGGCCCGCTGCAGGACGGTCGCGACCTGGTTGCGCAGGACATCCATATCGTAGTCGCGCACGTCGATGCCGCCCACCTTGACGCACCCTTCGCTTACGTCGTAAAGCCGGCAGACCAGGTTCGCCAACGAGGATTTGCCGCTGCCGGTACCGCCGATGATGCCGATGGTCTCGCCGGGCCGGATGTCCAGGTTGATGTCTTCCAAGGCATAGTCGCCGCCGGCTTTATAGGAGAAATAGACATGGTTGAAGACGATGCCGCCGTCCGGAACGGTCCGGACTGGGTTGTCGGGATTCTGCATATCGGGGACCTCGTTGATGACTTCGGCAATACGGCTGCCGCTGGCCGCGCTCTGGGTCAGCTGGACGAAAATCATCGAAAGCATCATCAGGGAGGTCAGAATGGTCATGACATAGCTGAGCAGGGAGGTCAGCTGGCCGGTGGTGAGGGACCCGTCCACGATGAAATGGGCGCCCCACCAGCTCAGGGCGATGACGCAGCCGTTGACGACCAGGTTCATCACGGGATGGTTCAGGGCCATCAGGCTCTCGGCCTTCACATTCAGGCGCAGCAGGGCCAGCGCCGCCTTGTCGAAAAGCCCGATCTGCTGATTTTCACGTACATAGGCCTTGACGGCACGGATGGCGGATACGTTTTCCTGGACGATGCCGTTGACGACGTCATATTGTTTAAAAATTTCCTGGAACAGACGGGCCGCCCGCACAATCAGGAAGGTCAGGAAAACGGTCAGCACGACCATGGCTATCAAGAAGATGATGCTCAGCCGGGCATGGATGAAAAAACACATCACCAGGGCGGACACCATGTTGAGCGGGGCCCGGAAGGAGGTCCGCAGGAGCATCTGGAAGGCGCTTTGGATATTGCTGACGTCCGTGGTCATCCGGGTCACCAGCCCGGCCGTACTGAACTTGTCGATGTCCGAGAAGGAGAACCGCTGGATGGCCTTGTACTGGGCCGTCCGCAGGTTGGCGGCCAGTCCGGTGCTGGAATAGGCGGCAAATTCCCCGGCCAGGATGCCGAAGAGCAGGCTCAGCAGGGCGATACCGACCATCACGGCTCCGTAGCGGTAAACATTGCCCAGGTCGCCGGCCTGGATGCCCCGGTCGATTATCTGGGCGGTCACATAAGGAATCAGAACGCCCATGATGACTTCCAGCGTGGTCCACAAAGGGGTCAGCAAAGCCGGCATCTTGTACTGGCGGACTTCTTTAAGCAAGGTCTTGAACATGACTTTTCGTTGACTGACAAACCGTTCCTGCAAAATTAAAGTTTTTCAGCCAATATCCCTACCGAAAGAACAAAAAAAAAACTATATTTGCAGCCGCATAATGAAATGACGCTACTATGAATCCTGAATCCACCCGTTGCTTGCTTTGCAAGAACGCCCGTTGCAGCGCGGCCTGCGCGGTGCACACCGATGTGCCCGCAGCCATGAAACTCTATCGCGAAGGCCGCGTGGACGAAGCCGCCAGGCTCCTGTTTGCCAACAATCCCCTTTCCGGTATCACCTGCCAGGTCTGTGACTGGAACCGGATGTGCCTGGGCCACTGTGTCTTGAATGCCAAGAAGGTGCCTGTCCACTGGTACGAAATCGAACAGGAAATCTCCATCCCTTACCTCCGGGAAGCGACCGTTGTTCCCGGGACGCCGACCGGAAAAACGGTTGCCGTACTGGGTGCGGGTCCGGCCGGCATCACCGCCGCCATTCTGCTTCGGCAGGCCGGACACGCAGTGCGCCTGTATGACCGCCATGCCCGCATCGGCGGGGTCCTGCGCTACGGCATTCCGAATTTCCGGCTGGACAAGCGGCATGTAGACGAACTGGAGCGAATCCTGCTGGAGGCCGGCGTGGAATTCATCGGCGGCAAGGCCGTTTCGCTGGAAGCCGTCCGGGGAACCACCGATGCCGTCCTGATTGCCGGCGGTGCGGAACTGGCGCGCAAGATGCGGATTCCGGGCGAGGAGTTGCCCTGCGTGATTTCCGCCCTGTCGTACTTGGAGTATCCCGAGCGCTATCCGCTGAAGGGCCGTGTCATCGTGGTGGGCGGCGGCAATGTGGCCATGGACGCCTGCCGGACCGCCAAACGCCAGGGCTGCGACACGACGGTGTACTACCGCAAGACCATCGCCAACATGCCGGCCAACACGCTGGAAATCGAGGAGGCGCAGGCGGAAGGCATCCCGTTTGAGGTCCTGCAGGTTCCGGTCGCAGTGGAAGTACGTGACGGACAGCCGGTTGCGATTGTCCGCAACTGCGAAAACGTTACGCGCGAAGACGGGTCGCTCAGTACCCGGATTCTTGACGGAACCGACCACGAGGTGCCCTTTGACACGATGATTGTGGCGGTGAGTGAGAAGGTGGATTACAGCCTGTTCGGCGGCGTATTGCCGGCCGTGGATGAAGGCGGCTGGGTCACCGTGAACGAGCATGCGCAGACGTCCTGGCCCGAGGTATTCATGGCCGGCGACTTCCTGCTCGGTCCCAAGACGGTCGTACAGGCCGTTCAAAGCGCCAAGACAGCCGTCCGGGGCATTCTCGCTTATCTGCAGTAGCCCTGCCGGTTTTAGGATAATAAAAGAAAGAGTTGCTTCATGGTAAACGGGTGAGGCAACTCTTTTTTTGAAATAACTATGTAATTACCGGATTCCCAGCAGTTTATGGGTCTGGAGACTGAGGCGCCACTGCGGATGCGCGACGATATAGGCGACGGTCTCGATGCTGTTCTCCCCGGAACAGGGCTGCAGAAAGAAATGGTCGGCCGGGAAGGCCAGCCAGGGGGCCGGATTCTGCCCGGTATAGACCAGTTTCAGTTCATCCGCCCGGTCGATACGGACCGCAGCGCCTTCCACAAAGTCTGTTTTGGGGCTGAAGGTAATCCAGTCTATCCCGTCCGGAAGCCGGTGCGTCCCGTTGGTTTCCAGGTGGACCCGGTATCCGGCTTCGTGCAGGGTGGCCAGCAGGGGCGCATCAAGCTGCAGGGACGGTTCTCCCCCCGTAATGCAGACCCGTCGGCACTCGCCGGCGATGGCCGTCACGTCCGCCAGAATGTCCGCCGCCGTCATCAGTTGCGAAGCGGAGAAATCCGTATCGCACCAGGGGCAGCAGAGATTGCAACCGGAAAAACGCAGAAAGACCATCGGGGTTCCGCTCCAGAACCCCTCTCCTTGCAAAGAATAAAAGATTTCGTTGACCCCGTACCGCTTCCCGGCCGGGGTGCGGACGGTTTCCGCTTCAGTCCCGCTCATAGATGGCCTTGTTGTTCTCAGATTCCCAGATTTCCACCTTGTAGCAGTTTTCAATATGGTCGCAAATCCAGCGGGCGATATTCTCGGCAGTAGGGTTGAAATCGAACACTTCATTGAGGTTCAGATGGTCCAGTTTCCCGGAAATTTCCCGCTTGATGGTCGTGAAATCGGTCACCATCCCGTCCGCATTCAGCGTTGCGCTCTTGCAATGGACGATGACGACCCAGTTGTGGCCGTGAAGGGCTTCGCATTTGCTTTCATAGCTGAGGGTCAGGCTATGGGCGGAAGAAATTTCGAGTCTTTTGCTGACGTAGTACATATTCCTTAGGTTTTGCCATGCAAATTTAGTGAAAAATCCGTATATTTACACGATTAATTATACGATTAGTATGCCGACCATCTCCAACCGCGGCTCCCGAATGCCGTCTTCCCCAATCCGAAAACTCGCCCCGCTGGCCGTGGCGGCCAAAGAAAAAGGAATCAAAATCTATCACCTGAATATCGGTCAGCCCGACCTGCCCACCCCGCAAAAGGCGCTGGACGCGCTGAAAGAAGTGGACCGCAAAACGCTGGAATACAGCCCCAGCCAGGGATTCAAGTCCCTGCGGGAACGGTTGGCCGCCTATTATGACCGCTTCGGGATACATCTTTCCCCGGACGAAATCATCGTCACCACAGGCGGTTCGGAAGCCGTTCTTTTCGCCTTCATGGCCTGCCTGAACCCCGGCGACCAGATTATCGTCCCGGAACCGGCCTACGCCAATTACATGGCCTTCGCCGTCTCCGCCGGTGCCGTCATCCGGACCGTCTCGGCCAAGATTGAAAACAACTTTGCCCTGCCCCCCGTGGAGGAAATCGAAGCCCAGATTACCGACCGGACCAAGGGCATCCTGATCTGCAATCCCAACAACCCGACCGGCTATCTTTATACCCCGGAAGAGATGGAGGCTATCCGCAAAATCGTCTATAAGCACGACCTCTTCCTGTTCTCGGACGAGGTTTACCGCGAATTTGACTTCAGCGACCGGCCCTATGTCTCGGCCATGCACCTGAAGAACCTGGAAAAGAACGTAGTCCTGATTGACTCCGTTTCGAAGCGCTATTCCGAATGCGGCATCCGCATCGGCGCCATCGTGACCCGCAACAAGGAACTGCGCGAGATTATCATGAAATTCTGCCAGGCCCGTCTGAGCCCGCCCCTGCTGGGACAAATCGTGGCGGAAGCCTCCATCGACGGCACGGAAGCCTATTCCCGGGCGGTATTCGAAGAGTATCGGAGCCGGCGCGACTTTTTCATGAAAGAACTGAACGCCATTCCGGGCGTCTATTCCCCGATTCCCCAGGGCGCCTTCTATACGGTGGCGGCCCTGCCGGTAGAAGATGCGGAAGATTTCTGCCGCTGGTGCCTGACGGATTTCTCGTACCGGGATGCCGATACGCCGGCCGGATGCGCCGGAGAAACGATTATGATGGCTCCGGCAGCCGGTTTCTATTCTACACCGGGCATGGGAGCCAACCAGGTACGCCTGGCGTATGTGCTCTGCAAGGAAGACCTCGGACGCTCGCTGCTGATTCTCCGGAAAGCCCTGGAAGCCTATTCCGCATAAGGGTGCGCTTCTAGGAGCAGACGTTAACTAACTGAGAATCAGTAGTTACCGAATCTCTTTCCGCGCCAGGATCCGTTTGCGGAGGCCGGCGGACAAAGAGAGCGGTTGGTCTTTGTCGGAACGGTCCAGCCACTTGATAGCCAAATCATAATCGCCCATCAGATAGCAGGCGGTGGCGATGTTGTACGCCGCACAGGAACGCTTCTCCAGATTCTTGGTATCCAGCAGGGTCATCCAGACCTTGATGGCGTCGTGCCAACGGTATTCGTAGGCCGCCTGCGCCGCCGTACTCCAGGCCTCGGGCGCATCATAATAGATGAAAGAATAACGCTCCGCCTTCCACGTCGAAAGGAATTGCTGGGCCGCCTTGACACCGGCGCGGGTTCCGTCCCCTTCCAGGTCCTTCCAAATGCGCCAGCCCACGTCCTCGTCCCGCTCGTCCGGCGAGCAGAAGGTCTTGTGCTGGAACTCTGTCTGTCCCCGGAAGACCCGGACCGTATCCTTCCCCATCGTGTCATAGACATACAGGTTAAGGGAATACGGGACGGTCACCGTCAGGACCTGCGAAGAATCCCGGGATACGCCGACCACCGGACTGCGCTGAGAATATTTCAGCGGACCGAACGCCGGTGCCTCGAAGAGGAAGACCAGGTCGTCCCCGCTGGCCAGCGCATAATTGACCAGGGTATCGCGGGCCGCGTAATCTCCGCCGAAATCCTTTTCCATCCGGTAAAGGGCAATGGCTTTTTCACCGCCGAAATAGTCCTTTTCCAGCGCCTGGGAGAAGCCCTCGGCCAGCGCGGGGCTGAATGCCGTATCCTGGCCGGACAGGTCATCGAGCCAGGCGACGGACAAGGTTTTGCCGGCCACGTTGATGCCGGACGCCGAAGGTTGGCGCATGTCGATGTTCATCGTGAACACCTGCGGGCTGCAGGCGGCCAGAACCGCGGCGGCAGCCGCCAGAATCGTCATCTTTTTCATATTCCGATATATTCTCCCGTAAGGTCATATTCGTCGGCCCCGGTAATCCGGACGTTCATAAAGCGCCCGACCACCGCCTGGGGATCCGGCCCCATCGCAGGGGTATAGGGTACCAGGATTTCTCCGTCCACTTCGGGGCTCTCGAATTCGCTGCGACAGACATACACGCCGTCGCTGAGCGCATCCACGAGCACCCGCGTTTCGCTGCCGACCCGTGACTGGTTGTAAGCAAAAGATATACCGCGCTGCAATTCCATCAGACGGGCCAGGCGACGCTGCTTGGTCGCCGGACGGACGCTGTCTTTCAGATGGGCGGCACCCCAGGTCCCCTCCTCCTCGGAATAGGTGAAGGCGCCCAGGCGTTCAAAACGGGCTTCGCGGACGAAACCGAGCAGTTCCTCAAAAGCCTTCCTGTCCTCTCCGGGATGCCCTACAATCAGGGTCGTCCGCAGGACGATGCCCTTCACCCGCTCCCGCATCCGGGCAATCAGCGCCCGGGTCCAGGCCCCGTCAACATGGCGGTGCATCACATCCAGCACCGGGTCCGCCACATGCTGCAGGGGGATGTCCAGATAGCGGCAGACCTTCGGATTGGACGCCATTTCATCCAGCACATCTTCCGGAAAATCAGCCGGATAGGAATAGTGGATGCGAATCCATTCGATTCCCTCCACGGCCGACAGGCTGCGCAGCAGCTCCGCCAGCGCGCGGCGGTGATACAGGTCCAGGCCGTAGAAGGTCGTATCCTGCGCAATCAGCACCAGTTCCTTGACGCCGTCTGCGGCCAGGAACCGGGCTTCACGGACCAGGTCTTCGATGGGAACGGAACGGTGCGCCCCCCGGATAAAGGGAATGGCACAATAGGAGCAACGGCGGTCGCAGCCTTCCGAAATTTTCAAAAAAGCATACGCGCCGTGCCGCCGGTACCGCTGTGTCGCGCGGGCGGGGTCAGGCACGATGCCCAGGGCATCCAGGACGGGTCGCAGGTCGCGCGCGCCGAACCAGGCGTCCACCTCGGGAATCAGGCCGGGCAACTGGTCGGCATAGCGTTGGGAAAGACAGCCGAAGACCAGCACGCGGCCGGCCCGGGCAGACTGGACCTGCGCCAGAATCGTCTGGACGGACTCTTCTTTGGCATCGCCGATGAAACCGCAGGTATTGATCAACAGGACATCAACCGGCCCGTCATACTCCTCCGGCAAGATGGTATAATGGCCCTCCACCTGTGCGAGCAGGTGTTCGGTGTCGACCGTATTTTTCGAACAGCCGAGGGTGATGACCTGAAGCGTCTGCACTACGCCTCCTCTTCTGCAGGGGTTTCGTCCTCCTCCCGGGTAAAATCGAGGGAGGCAAACTGGCGGAGTTCGTTATACCAATCCACCACTTTTTTCATGTGGGAGATATAGAAACGGTCCGGGTCATAGTCCGGAACAGCCTCTGCGAAAAGGGCTTTGATGCTGTCGGCGCTGTCCTTGGAAGAAGGGGCGGCCTTGTCGCCGAGGGTGGCGTGCAGTTTCTCGAAAACGTCCTGCAGTTTCAGTTCGCCTTCGGTGGTATAGATGGAAATGTCGGCCAGGGTCGTAATCTTGCTCCGGAAATCCAGGCAGGTGCGTTTTTTATCCGCCAGGGACTCGGCGATGGCGCCGCCACGGGCCTGCGCCAGGTAAAGGAAGAGGCCATGCTGGCCGGAAACTGACAATATCTTTGCCAAATCTGTTTTGTTGTTTTCCATATTCACTTGCAATTTAGTTTACAAATTTAACAATTTTACCGCAATGTCGGTACGTTCCCGCAAGGTTTTTCTATCGCCGTCGTTGTTGATAACGGCATCCGCGCGCAGGAGGTCGAAGTGCTGCAGGTTCATTCGGGCCCGGACGCGTGCGGGACTGGCACCGGGACGTTGCAAGGCCCGCTCCATCCGGACCGGGTCGGGGGCGGTAACCAGCAACACCCTGTCGTAAAGGCCGTCGAAGAGGGGTTTGGACAGGGCGATGGCCGATTCCATCACGACAAACGGGACCTTACCCTCCCAGGCAGCGCGCCACTGCCGGAAATCGGCCAGGACGGCCGGATGGACAAGGGACTCGACCGTCTCCAGCGCTGCCGGATCGGAAAAGATGCGGGCCGACAGCCGGGCGGGGTCAAAGTTGCCGGCGGCATCCCGCAGGGAGGTATGCAGGCTGGATTCCAAGGCTGCCAGCAGGTCGCCAGTATAAAGCGATTTCGTGCGGGAGTCGCTGTCATAAACCGGAATCCCGCGCTCCTGCAGATAGGCGGCGACGGCAGATTTTCCGCTCCCGATGCCCCCGGTCAGCAACACGGTCTTCATCGCAGGCTCTCCACACATTCGAATACCGGCGGGTCGATGCTGTAGCTCAGCACGCCGCGCGGCAGTCCGTCATGACGGGGCAGGCATTTTCCGCTGAGCGAGCCGGCAAAATCGCGGTAATCGATATAGAACTGTACATTCCCTTCCGGGTCGCCCAGCACGGGGAAAGCCAGCCGGTAGGTAACTTTCGCCGACGAGGGATAGATGGTCAGGGAACGGCCGGTCGGCACGCCCCTGGCCCGGAGATGGACCGTTTCGAAGACTTCCACAAACCGCTCTACGTCAATGTGATACTCCACTTCTTCCTGCGACAGGCGCACCTCCTTGGAGGTTTCCAGGGCCACGGTACCGTGGTCCGGAGCGGAGAGTTCGGGCAGGGCGATATGGCGGGTAAAAACCCGGTCGATGCCTTCCAGGTGGAAGGGCTCCCCATAAACCAGCACCGAGTCGGGAATCAGGACAATCCCCTTTTCACTCATATACTGCGGGCGGAATCCTATCGTACAGACCGGCTGCACCGGCACCTTCTTGCAGTTCTCCGGATGAAAACGGAAATACAGCGTGTCGGTCAGCACGGCATCGACCAGGGCATCGTCACCGAAGATGGCCTGGCTGTACCGGTTGATTTCCGAGGCGGTCATAAAGAAGATATCCTCCTCTTTGTGGTGCATGTCGGCCGCCTGGAACGTGACGACGACGGGGTCGCGGCGGCGGCCCATCCGGACGAAGTCATAACCGGATGTCCGGCAGCGGGCCATCACGACGGCCGGGCTGGCGGAGTGGGCGGCATATCCGTCCATGCTGCAGGCGGCCGTCACGGGGACGCTCACCGTCTTGACATAACTGTCCGACAGGTTGTCAATCAGCCAAATGACAAAAGCAAGCAGGAGAGAAAGGATAAAAACCACCCATTCTCTCCCCTGTATCCCCAGCTTTTTGCCGAGCCTGTCGAGCAGATTCATGCTTTACTGCTGTTGGGCTTCGGAGAAATCCTTGACGATGGAATTCTTGTCCACGCGGAGTTTCACATCGCCGTCCACCTTGATCAGAACGGACTTTTCCTTGATCTCTTCGACCACGCCGAAAATACCGCCGACGGTAACGACTTTATCACCCTTCTGAAGGGCTTTGCGGAATTCCTCAAGCTGCTTCTGCTGTTTGCGCTGCGGGCGGATCATGAAGAAATACATCACGACGAAAATCAGAATCAGCATAACCCACATGGACCAGGAAGAGCCCTGTCCAGGATTGGCGGGCGCAGCCGCCTGAAGGAGTGTTAACATATTCATATTCAAAACAATTAGATATTCTCTTTGATTAATTTATCGAGCAGGCCGTTGACGAACTGACGGCTCTTGGGCGAGCAGAAATCCTTGGCGATTTCGATATACTCGTTCATCGTCACGTCCACCGGAATCTCCGGGAAGGTCCGGTGCTCCGCGACGCCCAGGTCGATGATGGCCAGGTCGGTGCAGAACAGACGGTCGCTGTCCCAGTCGGGCACCGCCGCTTTCACGCGCTCGAACACCGCTTCATAACCGGTGAAGGCGGCCGTCAGGAGCCGGCGGGCGAAATCACGGTCGCTCTGTACGTCGGCGCCGGGCCGGCGGCGGAGCGTCTCGTCACTCTGATACAATTCCGGCAGGTGCCAGGGCCGGCCGTGCTCCAGGTCACCCAAGGTCCTGCAGCACTGGGTCAGGGCGTATTCCAAATCGTCATACCAGTACAGGGATTTTTCTTCCAGCAAATCCCGCAGCGGGTCCAGGTCAGTGAATTCTTCCTCGAAAATGCGGATGAACAAACGGCAGTCTTCCTTCAGGGAACGGTCGGGATTCTCCATGTATTTCCGGAAATAGCCTTTCCGGGACACGGAATCGAGCACCGCCTTCAGGACCATGTCGTACTGGTCCCAGGAGAGTTTCTTGCGTTCAATCAACTTCCGGAAATCCGGGTCCCCTTCCAGGAGGGGTGCCAGGGCGTTGCAGACAAACTTGTCGTTGGGGTGAAGTTCCGCTTCACTGGGGTTGAATTTTTGCTTGGGAGCCTCCAACCGCTCCCGGGCGATGGCCGTGAGCGGCGGGATGACGGACAACATGTAAAGATACAGGTCCCGGGTCGCTTCGCAGGACGCGTCAAACTGTTTTCGCGCGTCCTCCAACGACATGTTACCCGCTACAGCATAGCTATATATGACTTTGAAGGCTTTGATTCGCAGAATTCTTCTTCCTAACATAACAAGTCTTAAATCTTCTTTTTGCAAAATTTTAATGCAAAGATAGTTTATTTCTGAAATTTTCGCTAATTTTGAAGGCGTAATAACTTAAAAAAATAGACAGAATGATGTACAGAGACGACTATGACGGCGGTTATGCCCATGAGAGCGCAGGAGAGGATGTGTATTCCAAGCCTGTTCGCGCAGGAAAGCGCACCTACTTCTTCGATGTCAAGTCGACCAAAAGCAATGACGACTTTTTCCTGACCATCACGGAAAGCAAACGCCGGGTGGAGCGGGACGGAAAGTTTTCGTATGACAAGCACAAGATTTTCCTGTATAAAGAGGATTTCGAAAAATTTGTCGAAGGTCTGCAGGATGCTCTTTCCTATATCAAGACCAATTGCCTGAAAGATTTCCCCGCGGATGGTTTTGAGCATCGTCACGATTACGACAAGAACAAGGAGAATTATTACCGCGACGAGTCCGAAGACCAGTTCTAAGGCACTTCAGGCACTCATTCGCTGATTTTCAGACAGTTACGATTTACGTTCCCTGGCTGCAGGGAGCGTAAATTCTTGTATTTGGAAACAACCTGCATCGTTAGAAGCCGTCACAGGCGACAAAACGATGCAGGTTTTGATTTCAGGAGAAGCTCCCCGCTGGTTACAGTGTAGCGGCGGGGACGTTCCAACCGGAAACTGTGATGCGGTCCAGCCGGCCGGCTTCTTCCACCGGCAGTGAGCAGCGCAGCGTCCGGCGTTCGCCCGGGGCGAGGGTCATCCAGTTGTCTTCCCAGAAGACGGGGCAGAGCAGACTGCCGTCGGCCGCGCGGGCCGCCAGACGCAGCTGGAAGGCCATGGCACTGCCGGTGTTGGTCACCGTCACGAGCAGGTCGCCTTCCGCTGTCCAGGTCTTCTCCAGGGATACCGCCGTCTGTTTCATCTTTAGCAGAGGACGGAAGTCCGCATAGCGGATGATGGGGGTATCGTACCAGGTGGAATGTGCCCAATCGTGGAGATCTTCCTGCGGGGTCAGCACATAACTGTTGCGGGCCAGGACCTGACCGCGGCGTTCGAGGCGGAGCTGCAGGAAAGTACAGCCCTTTTTAAGGGACGGAAGAGCCGCGACCTCCACCGGACGATAGGGTTCCACCACCACAGGACGCGTTGATTTCCAGAGCTTTGAGCCGTCAGACTGGTAACATTCCAGGACGGCCGACGCTTCGACGGTTTCCTGCGTTTCGTTGACGGCGTAAACCTTCTTGTCGGCATAATGATAAATGAGCTGGACCGGGGCGTTGCCGGCTTTCACGGCATAGTAGGCAGCCGTCGGCTGGCCGTACCAGTCGTAGAGCTGCCAGTACAGGGAAGGCCATGCGGAGTTGAGCATCCACTGGACGATGCCGGTGGCGCGGGGCACCTGGACCCGGAAGGCTTCGAACATGGCGCGGGTACCGTCATAATTGAGATGGTCCGCTTCTTTGAGGAAGGTTTCCAGGTCGGCGGGTTCGCCGTAATGACCCCTCACCGCCCGTTTCAGGGCATCCAGGGAATGCATGTCCTCGGCTGCGACGGTGCAGTGGTAATCCCAGTCCGCGCCGGTCGGCCAGGTCATTTCCAGGCCCATCCGTTCCAGGGACTCGCGCACGGGCAACTGGGCGCCGATGCCGGTCTCCGTATTGAAACCGACCGCTTTTCCGGGCGCTTCCGGGCTGTACCAGTATACCGGACCGACATAGTCATACGGGCCCATCATCTTGGTCCCGGCCGGACCGGAAATCGGGCTCTTCAGACCGCTCGCCGAAGTGATATACCCCCTGTCATCGTGGGCGGACAGGAAATCGCGGTAGCGCATCTCCAGGTCCGGAAGCGGAATCCGGTCACTGCCGGTAAACCAGGCCAGGATGCTGGGGTGGGCGCGCAGCCAGTAGACCTGATCTTCGAAGGAGGTATAGACCAAATCGACCTCTGCGGGGGTCAGGATGCCGCCGTAGAGCGGGTCGTGGGGTTTGCGCAGATAGACTTCCCATTCCCAGAAGCAGCTCCAGCCGACCAGCACCATGATGCCGTTCCGGTCGCACAGGTCATAGACGTTCTCGGACGTGCCCCAGAACTCCTCGAAGCGAATCAGGTTCAGGTTCATATCGCGCACATAGGCCACCTGCATGGCATTGCTGCGCGGGTTGTCGCGCAGGAAGATATCGTCGGTCCAGCCGGCTCCGCGCAACAGGACTTCGCGTCCGTTCAGCCGGAAGGCGAGATGGCCCTCCGGGGTATAATACTGCTCCACCTGCCGGATGCCGAAATCCAGGGTCTGGCTGTCCGAGAGGCCTGTCTCCGTCACGAAAGACAGGCCCAGGGAATACATGTCCGGGCTGCCCATGCCGTTGCACCACCACAGCCGGGGCTCCCGGATGCGGAGCGCGGGGCACTCCCCTTCCGTCAGGACGACCGTTTTCTCTTCGCCGCCGGCCAGCGTAAGGTCGTGGTAGAAGCGTTTTCCGTCAACCGTTCCTACGAGCCGTCCCCGGACCGGCCGGTCCGTGAGATTTGTCAGGCGGGTTTCGACGGTCAGGGATGCTTCCGTCCCATCGAGGGTGGAACGGACCGTGGTATGCTCCATCGCCACCTCTCCGACCGTTATCAGTTTCACTTCCCGAAACAGGCCCATGCTTTCATCCGCAGGTCGCGGATTCCAGTCGACGAAGCCGATACCCGGTTCTCCGGGAAGGGCCTGGCGGACTTGGACGGCGAGGCTGTTGTTCTCTTGGATATAGGCCGTTATGTCATAGCAGAACCGCCGGAAGGGGCCGGTAGCCTGGTCGATAAACTGTCCGTTGAACCAGATGTCCGCGCTGTAGCTGATGCCGTCAAAACACAGCAGATAATGCTTGCCGGGTTCCGGGACGACGGCAAATTCCGTCCGGTACCACCACGGCGAGGCAAAGCGTTCGGGGTCGATTGCGGCATAGTTGCGGCTTTCCAGGCATCCGGGATATTCGCCGGCTTCCACCAGGCTGCCCAAAACAGTAGAGGGGACGGAGGCGGGCCAGGAGGTTTCCGGCAAGGCGGCGCCGGGAAGGGAGAGCGCTGCACCGGTTCCACCCTGGAAGATGCGCCAGGAGGAGCCAAGGATGCGTTGTTGACCATTGACGGTTTCCGCAGGGAGCGAAAGGCTGCCCAGCAGCAGTGCCAGGAGAAGAAGGCTGATTCGTTTCATCAAAAAGCAGTAAAAGATTTCAAATTCATCGAAAAGCAAAATTACGGATATTTGCCGATATTTCCAAAATAAGACAAAAAGACAGTAAATAATGCCATTTTGTCACTACAACACGCCATTTTGTCGCCCTTTTGAACAATTTTGGGGTTTGGAACGGGACTTGTCTTATCTTCTGTCGAAACCGCTCCGCAGCGGGGCGGTCCCAAAAGATAAGTTAAACAAATTAATATAGGAGATTTAAATTATGGTACCTGCAAGAAGAAACAATCAGAACTGGCTTCCCGAAATCTTCAACGATTTCTTCGACACCAACTGGATGGAACACAGCAATTGCACGGCCCCGGCCATCAATGTACTGGAGCACGAGAATGAGTACGAACTCGAACTGGCCGCCCCGGGCATGACCAAGGATGATTTCAAGGTGACGCTGGACAAAGAAGGCGACCTGGTCATCAACATGGAAAAGAAGGCTGAGAACAACAGCGAGAAAAAGCATGGACACTACCTGCGCCGCGAATTCTCCTACAGCAAGTTCCAGAAGACGATGCTCCTGCCGGAGGATGCCGACCGCGAGCATATCCACGCCCGGGTGGAGAACGGTGTCCTGACCGTGGATATCCCCAAGATAGCCAAGGTAAAGGCTGAAGACACCAACCGCGCCATCGAGATTCAATAAAGCGGCATCCGGAGCCCTTCCGCCGCATGGATTGCGGCCCAGGGTCTGTCCGGAAGCAATAGACCTCATCTGATAGACCTTATCTGAAAGACCGGCCTTACGACCGGTCTTTTTTGCGTTTTTTCCGGCGCCTCCTGTTGATAATTCCCGCGCTTTGCGTTATCTTTGTCAAAACTGAAAACAACCCGTTATGATGAAAAAATTATTTTCTTTTGCAGCCGGCCTCGTGGCCCTGCTGAGCCTCTCTGCCTGCCAGGGACTGATTGATTCGTGGAACGAAATCCCCGGTTTCACCGTCATGCCGGAACTGTATGACGGCCAGAATGTCCGCATCATCCGTTTGACCAAGTGCCATTACGCCTGGAAAATCAGCGATCCCTCCATCCTCAAACTGACGGTGACGGATGAAGAAGAGGCCTGGCTGGAGGTCGCCTACCCCGCCGGTGAGACCGACCCCATCAAGGTTACGATTACGGCCACCAACGCCGACAAGCCGGACCAGGAGCCCTTCAAGACAGATGTCTATGTCTGCCCCTGGCGGCTGACGGTCCTCAAGGAGCAGAACGACGGTACCTGGGAGCGGGACAATGACTGCAAGGGCGTCGGTGGACATAACTTTTCCGTCGTCATGGAAGGGTTGAAGCCGGTCGACCAGCAGAAGAAAGTCTACGAATGGAAATCCATTTCCGAACTGCTCATGGCCCAGAACGGCCTGAAACCCGAATACGACAAACTGACCTGGCAGGTAGACGACGCCGACAAGACCTATCTGAAAGACTGGACGGAGCATGAGACCTATGCCACCTTCTCCGTGCCCGGCCTGATTGACGAAATCCCCATCAGCGCCACCCTGGGTAAAGTCACCCACAAAACCAAGGTGATAGACAGCACCTTCTGACCTCCCCGGCCACAGAAGCATTGCAACATATAAAAACAAAGAGAGAGATTGCTAATCAACTGATTAACAATCTCTCTTGTGGAGTATAGGGTACTACATTTAGAGTCAAGCGATATTAAAGGAGGTTTTGTAAATGGCTGAAAATAAGCAATAAAAAGTAAATAGAGTAAAACGGGGCATATTGTGTCAGCCATTATTTATGCGTAACTTGTCCAGAAGGCCGACGGAAAATGGTGGATCGTCACCAAGCGCACCAAGACGGAGGTTCCGGTGAACGTGCCGCTGCTGGAAGTCCCCATGAGGCTCATCAAGAAGTACGAGCCGCTCCGCAAAGGCAACCTGGTATTC
>CADBPR010000012.1 GCA_902796555.1 uncultured Bacteroidia bacterium | reverse complement strand
GGCCCTGCTGGAAATGAAGGGCGCCATCCGCCGCAGCGAAGCGCGCGGCGCGGTCCGCTCCTTCGGCCTGAACGACAACACCAACGCGCATTTCCTGAACCTGCCGTTCTATGAGTCCGGCGGCGTGACCAAACTCCCGCGTACCCAGGCCGACCTGGATATTATCAAGGCCCTGATTAAGGAAATCAAACCCGACCAGATTTACATGGCCGGTGACCTGGCCGACCCGCACGGTACCCACCGGGTCTGTACGGAAGCCGCCCTCGAATCCATCGAGCAGCTGAAGGCAGAAGGTGAAAAATGGCTGGAAAACACCACCATCTGGCTCTATCGCGGCGCCTGGATGGAGTGGGAACTGGGCCGCGTGGACATGGCCGTTCCGCTGAGTCCGGACGAACTGATCAAGAAGCGTCACGCCATCTTCCGCCACCTGTCCCAGAAGGACATCGTGCCCTTCCCGGGCGATGACCCGCGCGAGTTCTGGCAGCGTGCCGAAGAGCGCACCCAGAATACTGCCATGCTGTACGACCAGCTCGGCATGGCCGAGTACCAGGCCATCGAAGTATTCTTGAAACTTTGTTAAGTCCTAAGTCCTTTATACTATGAAAGTTATTATTCGTGCCAATGCTGCACAGGGTTCGCTCTGGGCCGCTCATTATATCGCTGCGAAAATCAATGAAAAGGCAGCCCGTACCGACGAACCTTTCGTCCTGGGCCTTTGCACCGGTTCCACCCCTATCGAGACCTATGCCGAACTGATTCGCATGGTCAAAGCCGGCGAAGTGTCCTTCAAAAATGTCATTTCCTTCAACATGGATGAATATGTGGGGCTGCCGGAAAGCCATCCGGAAAGCTACCACAGCTTCATGCACCGCTATCTTTTCGACCATATCGACGAGCCGGCGGACCATATCCATATCCTCAACGGCAATGCCGCCGACCCCGAAGCGGAATGTGCCGCGTATGAGGAGGCTATCGTCAAGGCAGGCGGTTTCGACCTGTTCCTCGGCGGCGTCGGCGAAGACGGCCATATCGCCTTCAACGAGCCCTTCTCCTCGCTGGCTTCCCGGACCCGGGTCGTGACCCTCACCCAGGATACCCGCGAAGTGAATTCCCGTTTCTTCGGCGGCGATGTGAACCAGGTTCCCAAGCAGGCCCTGACCGTGGGTGTCGCCACCGTGCTGAGCAGCCGCGAAGTGCTGATTCTGGCCTTCGGCAGCAAGAAGGCGCGTGCCCTGAAAGATGCCATCGAAGGACCGATGTCCCACTATTGCACCCTGTCCGGGCTGCAGGGCCATCCGGCCGGCACCATCGTGTGCGACGAACTCTCCGTAGGCGAACTGAAAGTCAATTCCTACCGCTATTTCAAAGCGGTGGAAGAAGCTGAAAAATAATTGATTATGGCAACTTCCCAAGAACTCGTCCGCATCGCTTCGCAGGTGCGCAGGGACATTGTCAGGATGGTGGCCGGCGCTGCGTCCGGTCATCCGGGCGGCTCGATGAGCAGCGCGGATTTCCTGACGGCCCTCTACTGCGAAGTCATGCAGCATGACCCGGCCACCTGGAAGCGGGATGGAAAGGGGCAGGATGTGTTTATCCTGTCCGCCGGTCATCTGACCCCCGTGTATTATTCCCTGCTGGCCCGCACCGGTTATTTCCCGGTCGCGGAACTGGCGTCCTTCCGCCGTTTCGGCACCCGGCTCCAGGGGCATCCTTCCGTAGAGAAAGGGCTTCCGGGCATTACCCAGGCTTCCGGCTCGCTGGGCCAGGGCCTTTCCGCCGCAGCCGGCATCGCCCTGGGCAAAAAGCTCGACAGCGACCCGCAGACCGTCTATGTGATGTGCGGTGACGGCGAAAGTGAGGAAGGGCAGATTTGGGAGGCCGGCATGTTCGCCGTGCACCATCGGCTGGACAACCTCATCGCCATGACCGACTGGAACGGTCAGCAGATTGACGGCCCGGTCGCCAACGTCTCCGGTATCGGCGACCTCCATGCCAAGTGGGAGGCCTTCGGATGGAAGGTCATCGTGGCCGACGGTCATGATATGGATGCCATCCTGCAGGCTTTTGCCGATGCCAAGGCCTGCCGCGGCGGCGGTCTGCCCGTCATGATTCTGTTCCGTACCGACATGGGCCACGGGGTGGATTTCATGGCCGGCACCCACAAGTGGCACGGCAAGGCGCCGTCCGCGGAGCAGTGCGCGGAGGCCCTTGCTCAGTTGGAAGAAACCTTAGGAGATTTCTAGTATGAAAAAGTATATCGATACAGGAAAAAAGGACACCCGCAGCGGTTTCGGTGCCGGTCTGCTCGAAGCAGGCAAGCGTGACCCCCGCGTCGTTGCCCTGACGGCCGACCTGAAAGGTTCCCTGAAGATGGACGCATTCGCCGAGGAATTCCCGGAGCGTTTTATCCAGTGCGGAATTGCCGAGGCCAACATGGTGGGCGTGGCCGCCGGCCTGGCCATCACGGGAAAGATTCCGTTCGCCGGGTCCTTCGCCGAGTTTATCACCGGCCGGGTCTATGACCAGATTCGCCAGGAAGTGGCTTATGGCGAGACCAATGTCAAGCTGGCTTCTTCCCATGCGGGCATTACCCTGGGCGAAGACGGCGCCACCCATCAGACGATGGAAGACATCGCCCTGATGCGGGCCCTTCCCGGGATGGTGGTCCTGAACCCTTGCGACTACAACCAGACCAAGGCGGCCACCCTGGCTGCTGCCGCCTGGGACGGTCCGGTCTACCTGCGTTTCGGCCGCCCTTCCGTGCCGAATTTCACGCCGGACGACGCGCCTTTCGAGATTGGCAAAGCCCTGGTGCTCAGTGAAGGACGGGATGTGACCCTCTTTGCGACCGGACACATGGTCTGGGAAGCGCTGCAGGCTGCGCAGGCCCTGGAAGAAGAAGGCATTTTTGCCGAGGTGGTCGATATCGCCACCATCAAGCCGCTGGACGAGGACGCCGTCGTCAAATCGGTACTCAAGACCCGTTGCGCCGTGGTGGCCGAGGAGCACAATGCCGCAGGCGGATTGGGCGAGCTGATTGCCGGCGTGCTGGCGCGCCGTATCCCCGCTCCGATGGAGATGGTCAATGGCGGTGATGTTTTTGGCCAGTCCGGTACGCCTGCCGCGCTGATGAAGGCCTATGGCCTGGATGCCGCGCATATCGCTGCGGCCGCCCGCCGTGCGCTGGAACGGAAATGACCCCCGACGAGGTCATCCGGCAGCACTGTGAACGCGGTGCCTTTGAAGAGGCTTTCAACGCCATTGTACGGCAGTACAGCGAAAGGCTTTTTTGGCACATTCGTCCGCTCGTGGACACGCATGAAGACGCGGATGACCTGATGCAGGACATTTTTATCAAAATTTGGGCTGCGCTCCCGACCTTCCGGTGGGAGTCGCAGCTTTTTACATGGCTGTACCGCATTGCCACCAACGAGGCCCTGAACGCCCTGCGCCGCAAGAAGGTGCGCGCCGTCCTGCAGTTCCGTTCCCTGTCTTCCGCGCGGGACATCGCGGACGACGACCCGTATTTCGACGGGAATGCGGCTCAAAACCGCCTCCTGAAAGCCCTGCGCACCCTGCCAAGCCGGCAGCGCGCCGTCTTCACGATGCGCTATTTCGAAGACCTTAAATACGAAGAAATCGCGCCCATCCTGGGCACCTCCGTCGGCTCCCTCAAATCCTCCTACCACGTCGCGGCCGAAAAGCTCAAGACCCTGCTGTCCGGCGATTTATAACGGCTCGACCTCCTGGAGGATGTAGTCGAGGCGGCCGAGGTGGCGGATAATCCAGAGGACATAGCGGATATCGACGCAGACGCACATGTTGTAGCCGTCGACAGACTCGAAATTGCTGGCGAGGGACTCCTTGTTGCCGTCGAAGGCCAGGCCAATCAGTTCGCCGCGGGCGTTGAGCACGGGAGAACCGGAATTGCCGCCCGTTATATCATTGTCCGTCAGGAAGTTCACCGGGAAATCTTCGGACGGAAGCACCGCCTTGAAACTGTCCGGATAGGCAAAATCATGGTTGGCCGGGTTGTATTTCTCCTGCAGGCCCTTCGCCGTACTCTGCCAGTTGCACCAGACCCCGTCCCAGGGGGACAGCGGGCGCACACGGCCATAGGTCAGCCGCATGGTAGAATTGGCATCCGGATACTGCGGAATCCCCTGGGCGTCCAGCACGGCATAGCGTGCCCGGACATAGTCCCGTCGCAGGGCCGGGAGGTCCGCCACATGCTGCTCGGCCTCGTTCAACGTCACGATGCTCAGTTCCCGGATATAACGGTACAGGCGGTCCGTCTTGATGTCGCCCTGGAATGCGGCAACTACCTCATCGTCAGGAACTTTACCGAAGCCGGCCAGGCAGGAACCCTCCCACAGCCAGTCGGCCATCGCATCGTAGTCCGTACCGAAACGGTCCAGCATTTCCCGGTGAACGGGCTGGTAGAAAGCCGGGTCGATATGGGTCATGAACTCCCGCACCGAGAAGGCCAGGAGCGCTTTCTCCACTCCGGGGTCGGTCGACGCCAAGGCATTCCGCAGCTGTGCCCGGGCGGCAGTGAGGTTCTTCGCGCTGCCCATCCGCATGAAATAGCGCGATACAATCAGCCCCCGGACCAGGGTCTCCCGGTAATAGACCTTCTGCCTTTCCACGTCGCGGATGGCGGCATATTCCGCATCCAGGTCCTTCAGCAGCGGCTTGTAGTCCTGCATATAGGCGTCCTCCCAGGCACGGCGACGGCCGATTACGTCGAAACGGTCCACGCAACTGACCTCGCCCTCCTGCAACTCGGCCACATTGCTGAGGCTGAAATAGGCGTCGGAATACTTGCGGCGAATCTCAGGGTCGGATTCCATGCCCTGACGGATGATGTCCATCTGGGCGGCCCGCAGGCGGTTGGAGACGGGATGCTCCACATGGATGACATGCTCCAACTCGGCCGATGAGGAATAGCGGGCGGTATGGCCGGGGTAGCCGATGACCATCGCAAAGTCTCCTTGCTTATAGCCTTTCGTGCTGATTTTCAGGTGTCTGCGCGGATGGAGCGGAATGTTTTCCGCCGCATAAGGGGCGTTGGAACCGTCGGGGGCCGTGTAGACCCGGTACAGGGCGAAATCGGCCTTGTGCTGGGGCCATTCCCAGTTGTCTTCGTCTCCGCCGAAAGCGGCCACGGATACAGGCGGCGCCCCCACCAGGCGGACATCGGTATAGACCGTATAGAGGGACATATAGTACTTCTCTCCGGCCCACATCGACGTAAGCCCCGCCTCCAGGCCGGAGGCGGTGGCATATTTTTTCTCCATGAGGGAGGAAATCCGCCGGCTGCCGTGGTTGAGGCCCGCAGCGGCGAGCGAATCCTTCAGCGCCGCCACTTCCTCCGTCACATCCAGCACCCGCCGCAGGAAATAGACTTCCTTGCCCGGAATGGGGATTTCCCGGTCCCGGGTCAGGGCCCAGTAACCGTCTTCCAGGTAGTTGTGCTCCGGCGTGCTGAGGGCGGCTACGTCGGAGAAGGCGCAGTGGTGGTTCGTAATCATCAGCCCTTCGTCCGAAATCATGCTGCCGGTGCAGTAGAATCCGAAGGAAATGATGGCATCCGAGACGCCTCCTGCCTGCTCGTTGTAGATTTCCCGGGCGCCGAGTTTCAGCCCGCGGGCCTTCATGTTCTTTTCCAGTGCCTTGTTCAGGCTCTGAATCAGCCACATGCCCTCGTCGGCCTGCGCGCCGGTAAAGGCGCACAGGCAAAGGGCGAGCGTAAGTGCGAATTTCCTCATGGAGAATGGTTTACAAAGTGTTTATTCCGTGTCGCGGACGCAGCGGAGCGGTCCGGCAATCCGGTAGCTGACCTTGGTGCCGTTGCAGGTATATTCCGCCTCGGTGGCCTTGTTGGTCATCGGCATCGTGCCCCAGAACTGGAGGTTCTTGATACCGGAGGTCTCGTCGCCTGAGGTGTTGTAGGTCACGCCGGCATAGGAAGAACCGCAGGTCATGCTGGAGCAGAGGTGGTCGTAGTTCGCCATGCGGCCCATGAAGGTACCGGCCGTCTTGGTGTTGTCCAGGATGGAGATGCTGCCGACCGCGGCCATGTTGAAGCCGTCGGCATTCAGCAGGGCGATGGAACCGTTGGCCCCGTCATAATAGGGTGCTTCCGTGTTCGTCGTAATCGGGCTGACAGCCTTGCCAATCAGGCCCACGATATCGTCGATTGTCGGGACGTGCCAGCCGGTCGGGCAGATGCCCTGGGCGCCTTCGAGCGCTTCGGCCTGGGCCACGCTGGTGAGGTCGCCGACCTTGAGGCCGAGCGCTACCTCGCTCTGATACAGATAACCGTTGGCGGCAATCGTCTCGTCATCGGTGGCGAATTCCGCGGCGGATCCGTCAGCGTTGAGTTTCAACGGCATGAAGACACCGGCGGTCACGGCGGTCAGTTCGCTGGCCGGGGTGAATCCTGCCGGCACATAGGCCAGGTTCTGGGCCATCCACCATTTGCCATCGTCCATCTTCACGACGTTGTACTTGACATTGTCATAGGTGAAATAACCCTCATCGAGCTTCTCCTCGAACTGGACGGGTTCGACATCGTTGTCGGGCTTTAGCTCACCGCCGTCGGTCCAGTCTTCGATGTCGCCGGAAAGCACGATCTGGATGTCTTCCGCATTGACAATCACGTTGATGGTGTACTTCTTGCCGGCGGCCAGGGTGGCCTCCTGCAGTTTCTGGCTCATCTCCTTGCCGGCAGCTGTAACGGCAGCCGTGATAACGGCGGTCTGGGGCGGGACGATGGCGACGAAAGAAGTTTCGCCGGCCTTATAAGCCGTGATGTCGGTCGCGGCCGGAGCGGCAGCCACCGCTGTGGCGTTGAACTGGGCGTCCAGGGTGGCTTCGATGGCGAGTCCCTTCAGCGTCATGGCATCCAGGGTATAGCCGGCATTGTTCGTGATGGCCACTTCCAGACGGCTGAGTTTGTGCTTGAAAGGCATGGCCACGGCATTGGCCGTCGGCAGGACGCCTTCCTTATAGGCGGCAATCAGGTCGGATTCGGCCAGGCCTTTGCTCTGGTCGGCGGCCACGGCAAAGGTGGTCGGTACCGTAGCGGCATAAGGATAATAGGCCGTTAGCGTGGCCGGGTCGGTACCTTCGCTGTACCACAGCAGGTTGGACGAGAATTCCAGGCCGTTGTAGGTCAGTTTCTCATTGGTGGCGAAAGCGCCGGAGGCGCGGGAGACGGTCAGACCGATGGCGTCACCGTTCTCGAAGGACGTCTCGGTGGCTTTGGTCATCACCGGGGTGATGCGGATGGTGTAATCCTTTACCGCATCGGCAGGGGTGAGCTGATCGCCCTGAGGGGGCTTGTTGCAGGCTGCGAAAGCGAGGGCGCAGGCTGCGAGAATCAATACTTTTTTCATATGCATGATGATTAGGAATTAAAAATCATATCCGATACGCAGGAGGCTGGCCTGCCGGTCGGCCCCTGGAAGCAATACAATGTTGAAGGCGTGTACATAATGGCACTGCGCTTCGACAAAGAGCGGTACCTTCCGGCCAAGGGTGAAATCATACCGCAGGCCCAGGGTGACGCCGATGCGGCTGGCGTCCGACAGTTCCTGCTCGCGGTCCCACCACTCCTTCATCCGGTAGGGTTTGGACACGACGCCCAGGTTCTCGTCGTCGTTCTCGACGACATCGCTGTGCTCGCCGATTTTGTTGCCGCCCAGCATCCCGGCCGTCAGCGTGAAGGGACCGATGGGAATCTTGGCCTGTACCGACACTTCCATCACCGTGGACGCATCCAGATTCAGGAAGGGGTACATCAGGGTGCTGCGCTCGATAGTCCGGGTGAACAAGGCGCTGGCCTCCAATTCCCAGCCCTTCTCTGCGAAATACCGATAGACCGGTCCGCCGCTGAGGTTCCGCCGCTCGTAAATCCGGTTGGAACCATAGAGCGTGGGCGTGGTAACGCCGCCGGAAGAGGTCTTTTCCAGCACGGTTTCGTAGTTTTCTTTCCGTTCCCAGGCCACTGTGGCCGCGAAGACATGCACGTCCTTATTCCGGTGCCAGGTGTATTGCAGGCGGCCTGCCATCGAGGCCCCCGGGAAGCGGAACCAGGTATAGCCTTTCTCGCCCACTTCGCCCCGGCTGCGGATGTATTCGAAGTCGCCGTACAGGTAGTTCCCGAGTTCGGCCTGGAGGGCGAATCCGTGCGAGAGTTCCTTGACCGGCAGGCGGTCGACCCCCGCTTCGGCCAGGTGGAGCCCGCTGCCGTTCCAGACCTGGTAGGTACCGTACATCAAGCCCTTGTCCAGGAAGGCATAGTAGGATTCGGCCGTGGCAGAGCCGATTTGTTCGGCGGTAATGAATTCGGACGTCTTGCTGAAAATATAGGATGCGCCCAGCACGAAACCGTCGCCGTCATAGGCCAGGGACGGAACCACTTCCAGCTCCTGCCGGTAGGTGGTGTGGCGGATATCCTTGCGTTTGGCATAGTTGGCCCCGCCGAAGCGCAGCGTCCCGCCCGGGATCCAGCGGCTGTCGTTCAACCAGGCGAATCCGCCCGACATCCGGTAAGTCTGCAAGGTCTTCTGACCGGGTGTAAATTCCAGGATATCAATGGGATAATATCCGGGATGGATAAACATGGAACCCATCATGTCCCGCCCGCTCTGCAGGGAGAAGGCGAAGTCGCCCTTCAGGAGCAGGTTGGGGATGTGGACCTCCGTCTCCGCGCTCGCCCCGGCGCTCCAGAGGTTCTGGGCCTCGGAAGCGCTGCGGAATCCGCCCGAAGTAAATCCGCCCGTCAGCGCGGCGCTGGAAGCGGCAGTCTTGCCGCCGATAGTGGCCCGGGGGGAAGATGAGGCGTCCAGACCGGCGATGTTCCGGCCTTCCCGCCAGGCTTCCCAGTCATAAATCTCCTGGGAATAGGTCTGCTGAGCGCAAAGCACCAGGCCCAGCAGGGCTGCCCATCTACAGATGGAGCGACTGTGTTTCGCGTTCATAGAAATCTTCCGTTGAATTGTTCGTATCCTGTAATATCTCGAATCCGGCCGCCTCGCTGGCCGCTTCGTCCACTTTGCGCATCAGGGTCCGTCCTTTGAAGGTCTCGCTCAGGGTCACATAGCCGGCGTCGATAGACGGGACCAGGCGTTTGTGGTTGTCGGAGGACCCGCCGTTGAACACCTCGATGCCGTCGACGACCCATTCGTTCGGCACGGCGACCACCCGGTCGACAGAGCTGCCGGGTACCTGAATCAGGTTTTGGGGCTGTGCCACAAAGTCATGGATGTCCGTATCTTCCGCGCGGAAAATGACAAAGGCGGGGGAGTTCAGCGACACGGTATAGGCATTGGCCTGGCCGGTCTTGATAACCACTTGCAGGTGATGGTCTTCGGCAATCTTGTCTCCCGGTACCGGGTGGTAGGACGGGTTGGGGAAATAGACCGGGTTGTAGCAGACGAAATAGCCTTCGCGGTTGAGGTTGACCGAGTGCGGGTATTGGGCCGCGTGGTCGATGGCGCCGCGCAGGCAGATGACCACGTCCTCTCCCGGGGCTACCGGGAAGGTGGTCCCGTCGCCGCCCACCTGCCAGACCGCCTGGATGATGGGAACGAAGTCCGGCAGGCCGTTCTCGCCGTCCCAGGGGTTGGCCGCATTGCTGTTGTAGGGCGACAGGGTACCCATGCAGAGCCCGTCCAGATAAACCGGCTGCTCGTCATTGTTGTGCAGAATCAGGTACTGGTCAGACTGGTAAGTGCCCTCTTCGGGCTCTTTGCTGCAGCCCCCGCAGTAGAGTTCTTTGATGACCAGCGAACCGGCCTTGGAGTATACCAGTTCGATGCTGCGGCTGACGTCCGCCTCGTTGACGACGACCCTGTCGGCCGTTCCGTTGAAGACGTCTTTGCCGTCCCGGTCATGGACGGCAATGCGATAGATGCCGTTCGGAAGCCGGGTAGACGCTTTCCCGGCCACATCGGTCTCCAGCCGGTAGGCGCTGCCGCTGCCCGTGCTCTCGATGGAAACGACGGCACCGGCGCGGGCGGCATAGCCTTCGGGATAGACCGCCTGGACCGACAAGGTATGCAGGCCGGTCTCATAGGGAGCTCCCAATTCCATACAGGCAGTCAGGAGCAGGAGCGCACTCAGCGCGGTTATAATTTTATTCTGCATGTCAGTCCGTAATAGAAATTGGGGGTGAAAATGGCGCTGACACCCGTGGCGCGGCTGGTCACGAAGTGCCGGGCGTTGGTAAAGTTGTTGGCGAAGAAGGACAGGGACACATGGTCTCCGATTTCCTTGGTAACGCTCAGGTTGGCGGACAGGTACGGTTCATACCCGTCTGCCGCGAAGGTGTAGATGTTCCCCGACCGCAGAATCAGGCGGGCGAGCTCCGGGTCGGCCGCGGAAGCATCCGTCCAGGGATGCTCCACCCCGTCCAGGTCGATATAGGCTGTGGGATAGACGGCCGTATAGGACTTTCCGTCATAGATATTGCCGCCCGTCGGCACAACGGATTCCGCCCCTACCGTGAACGCGCGGTCGGAGGTGTTCCGGGCGTTGCGCAGCAGGGTCGCCTCTACCCGGCAGGTAATCACCAGCCGGGCCACGGGAATATGGGTGATGGCGGTCAGGTTGGCGTCCAGGTTGTCGGTCCGCCGCCCGTTGGAGACCCCGGCCGCCCCCGTATAAATGCCGGCATACTGATAGGAACGGTTGGGCAGCGACGTGTGCGACCAGCCGTTCTGGTAGTAATAAACGGGGAGGGTGGCCGTATATTCGGCATGGTTCCAGGCGGCGTCCAGGCGGAAGGTGGTGCCGATGGGCCGGATTTCCGGGAAATCCACCGTCAGTTCCACACCGTAGCGCCGGATATCCGCCCCGTTTTCCTGGCGGCGCGAAGCAGCGAAGGTACGGTCCGTAACCTTCAGTACGCCAGGTATATAGTATCCGTCCGCGTCCTGGAAATACACCGTTCCGGTCTGATGGTCCACCACCGTCTTCGGGTTGTCCGGCATGACGTAACCGTCCGGCGTACCCATGACGTGATAGGAGAAAGGCGTATAGACCGTCCCCAGTTCATAGGGATTCCGGGTCAGGTTGTAGAACCCGACGAGGCTGAGGTTGAACCCGGCGAAAGCCGCATCGAAGCCCGCTTCGGCGTTCTGGTTCCGTTGCCACTGCAGGTTCGGGTTGGTCACCATCGTATAAGGCATGGTATAATAGACATACGAAGGCTGCCCGCCGTGGGTGAAGCCGAAGGTCTGGATGTCGCGGTATTCCTGCCGGGGGTAGAGGATGTAGAAAGAGGGCAGTTTGCCGGCGATGCCCCAGCCGCCCCGCAGGGCGAAGTGGTCGGAGAAGGTCCATTTTGCATTGAACCGCGGCGACAGGATGCTCAGGTCGTTGTAGGCCGCCCCGCGAATCAGGACGTTCTCCCACCGCAGACCGGCCATCAGGTTGAGCCGGGTCTTGCCGATGGGAAGGGTGATATTGTCTTCCAGGAACGCCGCCAGCGTGTGCATGTACGGATAGTCCCGGTACGGCCGGGGACGGTAGCCGTCCGCCGCCAGGGCCGGGTCTTCATACCATTCGCCCAGACCCACGTTGCCGTCCGCTTTCCAGTGGACGCCGGCTTTGACATTGTTTTTCACCTGGCCCCAGTGCCGGAGCCAGTGGTATTTCAGCAGCAGGGAGTAATCCAGTTCTTTGGAGTCGGTAATCTGGTCGGAATAGAAGGTCAGCGGCAGGGCGTCGGCCATCCAGTAGCCTTGTTCCCGGGCGTGCACGGCCGGCTGGGCCGATGCGTAGGAATTGTACTTGTGGTAATGGGACAGGCGGTCGTGGAAATAGACCGAACCGTCCAGGCTGAGATTGGTAATCCAGTCTTTGTTCAGCAGCCACATCAGTTTGAAATGCGGGGTCAGCAGGTTGTCGCGCTCCCGGGTGTATTCGTTCGAGAAGGCGTCCGGGTCGTTCTTGCTGTTCATTCCGCCGATGTTGCCGTTGATGCCCAGCTCCAGCCGCAGAATCTTGTTGAAGGTGCGCGTGTAGTCGGCCGTGAAGCCCCGCCGGGTGTAGGAGGTATAGGGCGAGGTCAGTTTGCTGGTGGCGTTGGCCCATTCCCCGCTGATGTTCAGCACGCCCTGTCCGATTTCCAGGCCCTTCGACACGGAAGCGCTGTAGGTGCGCGGGTTGACGGACAGGGTGATGTTCAGCGGTGTACGGCCCTTTTTGGTGGTCACCCGCACCATGCCGCTGCCCAAGTCGCCGTATTCGGCGGAAGGTACGCCGGTCAACACTTCCACGGATTCGATGTTGTCTACCGACAGGCTGCGGGTTCCTACGCCGGCCATCCCCCCGAAGTCGGCGTTGTCGCCCATCCGTACGCCGTTGATTTCCACCGCGGTGCTGAAGGCGGCGTTACCGGCGGGGGAGCCGCCCGCCCGCAGGGAGAAGGCATTGTCCTGCGTCAGGTCCGGGTTGAGGGTCTTGCCGCCCGGCAGCAGGGCCGCGATACCGCCCATGCTGTTCATCTGCAGGTGGTCCAGGGCCGTCCGGCCGATGCGTTGGGTGGTATTGATGTTGTCCTTGGAGGTCTCGGCCGTGACGACTACCTCGTTGAGGGCCAGGGAATTGACGGACAGGGGTATCGTAACGTCTTCGAGGGACTTTTCCACCTTGAGGGTGCGCCGGTTCGTATTGTATCCCAGACAAGATACTTCCAGGTCGTATGTTCCCTTCTGGATACCTTCCAGGGTGAAGGCTCCCTTTTCGTCCGTCACCGCCCACAGGTAGTTCTCGTCCAATTGTACAATGGCGCCCGGGACCGGCTCTTCCGTCTGCGCATCGCACACCTTTCCGCTGATTCGGAGCGGTCCGGCTCCAAGAGCCGGAACCGCAAGGCCCAGCAGCAGAAAGTATAGGAATAACCGTTTCATTACGAATTATTTTGGAGGAGCAAAGATACGGGTTCTTCACCCCCTTTAAAATCCTAATTAATAGGGATTAAGAAACTGTTTTTTTAATCTTTTGGGTACGTTTGTCACTCCGCAACTGCGTAAGGCCTGACAGTCCCTTCTTCTTTGAAGGTGAGTTTCGCCGCTTCTTCCTTGACCTTGTCAGCGGAATAGGTGATGGTCCAGGTCTCCATCGTCATCAGCTCCCAGATGCGCTCGGGCGTACACGGGGCCGCGAAACGGACCCGGATGGCCGGGATCAGGTCTTCATTCAGCATGCAGTATACGCCGATGACGCCTTCTTCCCGGGAGAGATGGTTGCTCAGGAACGGCAGGTTGCGCTGGACAATCGGTTTTTCGAAGTTCTGGTCCGCCACTTCATAGATGAACTGGGGCTGTCCTTCGTAGACTTCCGCCCGTTTGCGGACCCCCTCCTCGTATCGGCCGTTGAATTCGGCCTTGAAGGGCGTGAACATCCGGTGCAGATAATCCGCGACCGGCAGGAATTCCTCGCCCTTCTCCAGCTCCACGAAGCGGAAACTGAGCGGGGTTTCCTTGACACCGCCGCCGTGCAGCGGCATTTCCAGGGTCTTCTTTTCGACGATTTGCTTGAACCAGGCGGCATCGGCCTCCTCGGCCGGATCCATGAACACCCGGATGATCAGCGGACAGGCGAATTCGCTCTCCAGTCCGTAGATTTTCTTGTCGGAGAAACGCATCTGCATCCCGAGGTTGTTGAGGTCCATCTTGTCGGGCATGTCCTCGGTGCGGATTGTGACCATTTTCACCTGCTCCACCGCCTTCGGGTCGGGATTCTCCACCCGGAATTTGGACGGAACGAAAATGGCTTCCTGTATGGCTTCGGGCGAGGTGACGGCCGGGTTGTAGGTAATCACCACGCGATGCTTGCCGACATAGGTCTTCACGCCGTGGGTACCCTTGATTTGCTGGAGTTTGCCCTTGAAGGCCATGGAACTGCCGAAGCACTTGACCGACCGTAGCGGCTCGATTTCAAAGGTTTTCAGGCTTCCTTTGTCCACCAGCGGGGTCACGGTGCCGTCTTCAGCCACCTTTTCGAGGCCCCAGCTTTCGTCGATGGTCGGCAGTTCGATTTTGCTCCCGGCCCAGAAGCCGATACCGAGAAGCAGCAGGGTCAGCACGGCCGGCACATAGCGCCAGGCACCGCCCTTCGCCTTGCGGGACAGACCGGTCTGCAGGGCGCCGAAGTTACAGCTTCCGACACATTCGCCGCACAGGGTGCAGTCCACGCAGGTCACTTTGCCCTTGGCGGCGGCGATGTCGATGTGGTAGGGACAGGTCTTGTTGCAAAGGCCGCAGCCGGTACACTTGTCGTCATCCTTGATGATGTGCAGCAGGGCCAGTCTGTGCTGGTGGCAGAGGATTTCCAGCAGGTAGCCGGCCAGGCAGAGCGCCCCCAGCAGCCAGGTCCACGGAATCGCCAGTCCGGCTTTGCCCAGCACCCACCATAGCACGCTGATGCCGAGTATCCAGGCCCAGAATTTCAAAGAATTGGAAATGGCGCCCAGCGGGCAGAGGTATTTGCACCAGAACATGTCGATGACAAAGCCGCCGAGAATCAGCAGCGATACCGTCACGACGGACATCCACAGGGTGATTTCCCCCTTGAAGCCGGTCGCGATGGCGTAATACGGGTCCAGGTTCTTGCAGAACAGCTCGCTGGCCGTTGCCGTCATATAGAAAATCCAGAATACCAGCACATATTTGAAAATGCGGAGGATTTTGTCGGCGACGCTTCCGTTACGGATAGAAATAGCTTTGATTTTCAGTTTGTTGCGAAGCTTCAACAGCAGGTCCTGCAGCGTGCCGACCGGGCAGAGATAGCCGCAGAACAGTTTGCTGAACAGGATGACGGCCGCTGCCAGGGCGATGCCCATCATCACCTGCAGGGAACTCATGCTGCAGGGCAGCGACCCCCGGACGCCATAGGTCGCCAGGGCTTCCAGACCGCCCAGCGGGCAGAGCGCCTCCGGGTCGGCGGGTTCCATTTTCGGGAACAGTAATTGAGCCAAACCGCTCAGAAAGAAAATGATAGCGGCCAATGTCCCCCATTGAAGGACATAACGCGGCCAGTTGCTTTTCAAATCGGATTTTTTGCTCATAAGACAGGCCTTTTCTTGTTGTTGCCTGCAATATAAGCAAAAAATCCTAAAAAAGCGACGAAAAGATAATTTTTTCTACCTAAGCGGCAAAAAGCGGAGCGTATCTTACTTGGTGCCGAAAATCCGGTCCCCGGCGTCGCCCAGACCCGGAACGATGTACGCATCTTCGTTGAGGTGGTCATCTACGGCAGCGACATAGATGTCTACATCCGGGTGTTCCGCCTGAACTTTGGCGAGACCTTCCGGCACGGCTACCAGGCACATCAGCCGGATGTTGGTGCAACCGCGTTCCTTCAGCATGGCAAGGGCGTCGCAGGCGCTGCCGCCGGTGGCCAGCATCGGGTCGGTCACGATGACCAGCCGTTTCTGGATGTCTTTGGGCAGCTTGCAATAATAGACCACCGGTTTGTGGGTCTCTTCGTTGCGGTATAAGCCGATATGACCGACTTTTGCGACAGGGACGAGGGTCCGGAGGCCTTCGACCATGCCCAGACCGGCACGGAGAATCGGAACGATGGCCATTTTATAGCCGGCCACTTCCTTCGCCGTTGTCTTGCAGATAGGGGTTTCAATCTCCACGTCCCGCAGCGGCAGGTCGCGCGTCACTTCATACCCCATCAGAAGGGCGATTTCACTCAATAGTTCGCGGAAGTCCTTGGATCCCGTGTTTTTGTCGCGCATGATGGTCAGCTTGTGCTGAATCATCGGATGGTCGATAACATGTATTTGGCTCATGGTTATATGGATTTGGACAAAGTTAGCAAAAATCTATGATGTTTTCTCGCTTCTTCCGCCGGTCGGCGGCTATTGTTTTCTGGCCTTTTTGGGTGTCTCCTTCCGTTTCCGGGGGCTTTTCCGGCCCGGCTGTGCCGGGACGGGTTCGGCAGGGGCCTCCAGCAGTTCGAAGTCCAGCAGGCGCTGTTCCAGGCTGGTGGCTTTCACGCGGATGCGGACGGGGTCGCCCAGCAGGTATTCCCGGCGGGTCCGGCGGCCCACCACGCGGTAGTGCTCCTCGTCGAATTCGAAAAAGTCGCTCTGGATTTCGCGCAGCGGCACCATGCCCTCGATTTTGGTCGGCTCGATTTCCACATACATGCCCCATTCGGTGAGGCCGGAGACATGCCCGTCAAATTCCTGTCCGATTTTGTCCTGCATGAATTCCACCAGTTTGTACTTGATGCTGTCCCGCTCGGCGTTGGCCGCCAGCACTTCCCGGTCGGAGGCGTGGATGCACTGCTCCTCGTAATAGTTTTTGTCCTGGGACGGCTTTCCGTCCAGGTACAGGGCCAGCAGGCGGTGGACCATCGTATCCGGATACCGCCGGATGGGGGAGGTGAAATGGGTATAGAAACGGAACGCCAGGCCGTAGTGGCCGATGTTGTCCGTGCGGTAGCAGGCCTTGGCCATGGCCCGCAGAGCAATCATTTCCAATGCGAGGAATTCCGGTTTATCCTTGGCCTCGGACAGCAGTCCGTTCAGTTCTTTGGCCGTATCGGTTCCGCCTTCTCCGACCGTCGTCTTGTATCCGAAATGTCCGGCGAACTCCTGCAGGCCCTGGAGTTTCTCCAGGTTCGGTTCGTCATGGATACGGTAGACGAAGGTCTTGGCATCTTTCCGGGCCACGCCGTTCATCTTTCCGCCGGTCGCAACAAATTCCGCCACGCTGCGGTTGGCCAGCAGCATGAACTCTTCGATGAGCCAGTTCGCTTCTGCCGAGACGCGCTGGTACACCCGCAGGGGCTTGCCGCTTTCGTCCACTTCCACCTTCATCTCCGGCCGCTCGAAACTGATGGCTCCCTCGGAAAAACGCTTTTTCCGCAGGATGGAGGCCAGTTTCCACAGGGTCAGGATGGCTTCCTTGAGGTCTGCGGGAATGATGCAGCCGGTGGTCACGCCAAAGGCGTCGCTGTCGCCGCTCTTCCCGTCGGTGCCGCCCCGGATTTCCTGTGTGAGGGCACTCTCGCCCGCATCGATAATCTGCTGGGCCGTTTCATAGGCGAAACGGTAGTCGGACCGCATCACCGTACGGCCGAACCAGTGGTTGAACACCTTGCCGCGCGGGGTGATTTCAAAGACTGCCGAGAAGGTCAGTTTATCTTCGTTCGGACGCAGGGAGCAAAGTTTGTTGGACAGTTTCTCAGGCAGCATCGGGACCGTGCGGTCCACCAGGTAGACCGAAGTTCCGCGCGCCTGGGCCTCTTTGTCGACGGCCGTTCCGGGTTTGACATAATACGAGACATCCGCGATATGGACGCCCACCTCGTAATTGCCGTTGTCCAGTTTCCGGAAGGACAGGGCGTCGTCGAAGTCTTTGGCGTCGGCCGGGTCGATGGTGAAAGTCAGCGTATTGCGGAAATCGCGCCGGCCGGAGAGGTCTTTCGCCGTAATCTTGTCGGAAATCTTGTCGGCGGCGTTCTCCACTTCCGCTTCGAAGCGGTAGGGCAGGCCGTATTCGGAGAGAATGGCGTGCATCTCGGTGTCGTTGTCTCCGATTTCGCCCAGCACGTCCACGATGTGGCCGGAGGGATTGGCTTCCCCGCGCGGCCAGCTGTCCACGATGCAGGCGACTTTCATCCCGACGCGGGCCTTCAGCTCGCAGTCTTTCCCGTCCACCGTCTCATACACCCCGACAATGGAGAATTCGCTGCGGCTGAGCTGCCGGAGGGAGCCTGTAAGGTCTTGGATTTCATTGCTTTCGCTATGCCGGCGCCGGTACAGCGGCGTCCCGTCGGCATCCACCACGCGCACCGTGATGTCATAGGGCATGGACTTGCTCTGCATCAGGACCCAGGCCTGGGCACCGACCACATGCAGGACCCCCACGAAAGGCTTTCTCGTGCGTTCCAGGATGGTGATGATTTCGCCTTCGGCCTTGTGTCCGCGGCCCGCCTCGCGGGTCAGAGCCACCTTGACCGTATCGCCGTTCAGGGCACCGCGGGTCCGGCCCGACCGGATGGCGATATCTTCCGCCCTGTCAGCAACCCGCACATAGACCCGGCCGTCCCGGGACATCATGGCGGTTCCTTCAAATTCGAGACTGAACGATGATTTTTTCCGGTTTCTTCCCCGGCTTTCCTGGCTGTTGTTCCGGCTGTTACCCCGGCCGCGCGACTGCTCCTTTCTTCTCATGTGTTACGTATTTGCGGAATATGGATGTACAGCGAAGCCCGCTGCTCCACGGTTTCAGAGAACAAAGGTAGTAAAAATGTGCCGTTTATGAAAGATTACCGGGCAGGGGATTTGTCTCCCGCACGTGCAACGGCTGTCTTTTCATGAAAAATATGCTATCTTTGTTCCCGAACGCAGGACGGCGGGGAACGTTTCTGCTTTTCTGCCAAGTACTTGATAATATGAAGAAAACCATCCTGTTGCTATTCGTTTTCCTGCTTCTTTCCTGCGGGAAAAAGCCCGTTACAATCGGCATTGCCTGGAACGGCGGGATTTCCAGCGAGTTTTTCCGGGCGCTGTATCAGGCGGTCCCGTAGAGAATCCGTTTTTTAACCGGCCTGATATTTACATAATCCCCACAAATTTATTAAATTTGCGGTCTCAAACAGAGATACGATAAAATTACGATTATGGAGAAAAGAAAAGTACTGCTGATGATTCTGGACGGATGGGGCGAAGGACGCCACGATTATTCCAACGCGATTTGGAGCCAGGGGACCCCGGTGATTGACGGTCTTCGGGCGAAATATCCCTTCGGCCACCTCCAGGCTTGCGGCGAATATGTCGGTCTTCCTGACGGCCAGATGGGCAACTCCGAGGTGGGTCATATGAACCTCGGCGCCGGTCGCATCGTCTACCAGGACCTGGTCAAAATCAATATTGCCTGCCGGGAGCACAAACTCCTGGAAAACAAGGAAATAAAGGCTGCATTCGACTATGTGAAACAGTCCGGGAAGAAACTTCACCTGATGGGTCTTACCTCCCATGGCGGCGTGCACAGCTCCCTGGACCATGTCTATGAATTCCTGCGCGTAGCTGCCGAGCAGGGGCTGGATCAGGTGTATGTCCATGCGTTCATGGACGGCCGTGATACCGACCCGCGCAGCGGCAAAGGCTTCGTCGAAGAACTGGAACAGAAAATGGCCGAGACCACGGGCAAGGTCGCTTCTGTCTGCGGCCGCTTCTATGCGATGGACCGCGACAAACGCTGGAACCGCATCAAAGAAGCCTATGACCTGCTGGTAAGCGGCATCGGCGACAAATTCACCTCCGCCACCGAAGGCATCCAGGCCTCCTACGACCATGACGTCACCGATGAGTTCATCAAACCGATTGTCATCACCGACGCCGCCGGCGCCCCCCTGGCCACCATCGAAGAAGGCGACGCCGTGATTTTCTACAACTTCCGCAACGACCGGGCCCGCGAGCTCACCACCGTGCTGACGCAGAAAGACATGCCCGAAGAAGGCATGCACACCCTGCCCCTGCACTACTGCTGCCTCACGCCCTATGACGCTTCCTTCACCGGCGTCCATATCCTTTTCGACAAGGAAGAAGTGAACGACACCCTGGGCGAGACCGTCTCCAAGGCCGGCAAACGCCAGCTGCGCATCGCCGAGACGGAAAAATATGCCCATGTGACCTTCTTCTTCAACGGCGGCCGCGAGACCCCGTTCGAGAACGAAGACCGCATCCTGGTGAATTCCCCGAAGGTGCCCACGTACGACATCCTGCCCGAGATGAGCGCCCCCGAGGTGGCCGAGAAACTGATTGACGCCATCAACACCGAAAAAGAGGATATGATTATCCTGAACTTCGCCAACGGCGACATGGTGGGCCACACCGGCGTGTACACCTCCGTAGAACGGGCTGTCGCCTGTATCGACAAGCTCGTCGGCAAGGTGGTGGAAGCCGCCGTCGCCCACGGGTATGCCGTCCTGCTCACCGCCGACCACGGCAATGCCGACTACGAGGTCAACCCCGACGGCTCGCCGAACACCGCGCATTCCCTGAATACCGTCCAGTTCATCGTCATCAATGTCCCCGAGGTCAAGCAGGTCCGTGACGGCGCCCTCTGCAATGTCGCTCCGACCATCCTGAAGCTGATGGGCATTCCGCAGCCCGCTGCGATGACGGCAGTGCCCCTAATCTGATGAAGAATTATCTGATTCCCCTTTTGTTCCTCCTGGTGGCGTGCTCCGCTCGCCGGGAGGATTTTTCCTTTCCGGAGGAAGACCTGCTCCAGTATGTGGACCCGCGGATCGGTTCCGGCGGCCACGGCCATGTCTTTGTCGGCGCCAGCGTTCCTTTCGGCGCCGTCCAGCTCGGCCCCACCAGCATTCCGCAGTCCTGGGACTGGTGCTCCGGCTACCATGACAGCGATTCCACCATCATCGGCTTCTCGCATACCCACCTGAGCGGTACCGGCATCGGCGACCTTTTCGATGTCACCGTCATGCCCGTCATCGGCCGCGTGGGATATGGCCGCGGCACCGAGGATGAACCGGCTTCCGGCATGTGGTCCTACGGTCTCCGCAGCCGCGAAATCGCCCGCCCGGGTTACTACAGCATCCCGCTGGAGCGCTATGGCATCCTGGCCGAACTGACGGCCACGGCGCGGGTCGGCCTGCACCGCTATACCTTCCCGGCCACCACCGCCGGTGCGATTGTCTTTGACCTGGAGAACGGCGGCTGCTGGGACGCGCCGGTCATGACGTCCATCACCCAGGAAGTGGACGAAGACGGCCGTATCCGGGCCATTGAAGGATACCGCTACTCCACCGGCTGGGCGAAAGACCAGAAGGTGTATTTCCATGCGGAATTCTCCGAGCCGGTCCGTACCGTCCGCTTTGTCGAAAAGGCCTACCGTCCGGATGACCCCCAGTCGCCCCAGGACGTGATGTATGCCCGCGTGGAATTCGGCCAGATTGCCGAAGGCCAGCAGGTGCTGGTGAAGGTGGCCCTTTCGCCCGTCAGCATCGAGAACGCCCGCTTGAACATGGAAACGGAACTGCCCGGATGGGACTTCGACGGCACGGTCAATGCCGCCATGATTGCCTGGGACAGCGAGCTGGAGAAGGTGCAGGTGGACAGCCCCCTGGACAAGAAAGTCTTCTACACGGCCCTCTACCACACCATGATTGCCCCCTCACTCTTCTGCGACGCCAACGGCGACTACCGCGGGGCTGACGGACAGATATATAATTGCAAGTCAAATATTTACACGACATTCTCCCTGTGGGATACCTACCGGGCTCAGATGCCGCTGATGAGCATCCTGCATCCCGAAAAGATGCCCGATATGGTGAAGACCATGCTCTATATCCAGGAGCAGCAGGGCAAACTGCCGGTGTGGCATCTGGTGGGCAATGAGACCCATTGCATGGTGGGCAATCCCGGCGCCGTCGCCGTGGCGGACGCCATCGTCAAGGGCATCGGCGGATTCGACCGCATGGTGGCTTTCGAAGCCCTGGAAGAGAGTGTCATGAAAACGGACCGGGGCCAGGACCTGCGCCAGCAGTACGGCTTCATTCCTTCCAACCTGTACAACGGTTCCATCGCCAATGACATGGAATATGCCATCGCCGACGGGGCCGTCGCCCATGCCGCCGCGGCGCTGGGCCTGTCGGAACAGGAACGCTTCTACCGTGAACGCAGCCATTCCTACCGGCACTACATGGACAGCACCACCCGGTTCGCCCGCGGCCGTTTTGCGGACGGCAGCTGGCGGACGCCCTTCAATCCCTACCATTCCGACCATTTCCAGCAGGACTATGTGGAAGGCAATGCCTGGCAGTATACCTGGCTGGCGCCGCAGGATTTCGACGGACTGGTCGATTTCTATGGTTCCCGCGAGGCGCTTGTGGCCCGGCTGGACAGCCTCTTTGCCGCTTCTCCGGTGGTGGAAGGCGAAAATGCCTCTCCGGATATTTCCGGGATGATTGGGCAGTATGCCCACGGCAACGAGCCCAGCCACCATATCATTTATTTCTACACGATGGCCGGTGCCCGTGACAAGGCTGCCGAGAAGGTGCGGCAGGTACTGACGACCCTTTATTCCGACCGGCCCGACGGTCTGTCCGGCAACGAGGACGTGGGCCAGATGAGCGCGTGGTATGTGCTGTCCGCCCTGGGCTTCTACCAGGTGGAACCGGCTTCGACCCGCTTCTGGTTCGGCAGTCCGCTCTTCGACCGGGTCCGTCTGCGGGTGCCCGGCGGGCATTTCGACATTATTGCTCACAATAACTCATTGGAGCACAAGTATATAGAAAAAGTTAAATACAACGGGAAGACCCTGAAGCAGGACTACATCGAATACGCCGATATCCTGCGCGGGGGGACCCTCGAATTCTTCATGCACTGATGGCACTGTATCCCATTAAATTCACCCCCTGGCTCCGCACGATGGTGTGGGGCGGCAGCAAAATCGCCGCTTACAAAGGCGTGCAGACCGACGATGATCATATCGGCGAAAGCTGGGAAATCTCCGGCGTAGAGGGCCATCTGTCCGTGGTGGCGGAAGGACCGCTCGCCGGCAAGACCATTCTCCAGCTGGCGAAGGAGTATAAAGGCGAACTGCTTGGAGAAAAGGTGTATGCGGCGACCGGCACCGAATTTCCCCTGCTGATCAAGTTTATTGACGCCCGCACCGACCTGTCCATCCAGGTCCATCCGGACGATGCCATGGCCCAGCGGGTTCATGGCCCCGGCCAGAAGGGCAAAACCGAGATGTGGTATGTGGTGGCGGCCGAGCCGGATGCGTTCCTGCTGTCCGGCCTGTCCCGCGCAATTACCCCGGAAGAATATGTCCGCCGGGTCGAGGACAACACCATCACCGACGTACTGGTGCGGCATGATATCCACCCGGGGGATGTCTTCTTCCTCCCGGCCGGGCGCATCCACGCCATCGGGGCCGGTTCCTTTATCGCCGAGATTCAGCAGACCTCCGACTATACCTACCGGATTTATGACTACGGCCGGCTCGGACTGGACGGCAAACCCCGTCAGCTCCATACGGAACTGGCCAAGGAAGCCATTGATTATCATGTGTATCCGGATTATAAGACGGACTATGAGGACCGTCGCGATGCCGAGGTGGAACTGATCAGCTGCCGGTATTTCACGACGTCGCTCTATACGTTGGACCAGCCGCTCGTGCGCGACCTCGCCGACCTGGATTCCTTCCTGGTGGTGATGTGTCTCTCCGGGTCCGGCCACCTGTCCATGGACGGCGGCGCCCCGGTGCCGCTGCATCAGGGTGAAACGGTCTTGATTCCGGCCTGCGCCCGGGAAGTTACGTTCTCCCCGGATGGCAGTATCAAGCTACTTACCAGCCACTTGTAGGTATTCCGCCATGGCCCGCAAGGCCTTTCCGCGGTGCGAAATCTGATTTTTGGCCGTCTCCGAGATTTCGGAGGCGGTCAACATTTTCCAGTTGGGTACCAGTCCGTCTCCGTCCGCTTCGGCTTTCAGGGGGTCCAGTTCGTACTGGGGCACCTGGTCGGGAATGAAAACGGGGTCGTATCCGAATCCGCCCTTTCCGCTGCGGCAGATGGCGATGCGCCCTTCCATGACCCCTTCGAAGGTGTGCGTTTTCCCGCTCAGAATCAGCGTGACCACGGTGCGGAAACGGGCCTTGCGGGTGGCGTGGACCGTATCCAGACCGTATTCCCGGGCCATCGAGGCTTCGTTTTCATGCTGTGCCATTTCGGTAAGGAGTTTGGCGATGTTGGCCGCGGGATTCCTGTCCTCGCCGGCATAGCGGGCGGTATGGAGCCCCGGCGCCCCTTTCAGGATTTCCACTTCCAGGCCCGTATCGTCTGCAAAGCAGTCGACGCCCAGGTGGTCATAGATATATTGTGCTTTTAATAAAGAATTGGCTGCCAATGTTTTGCCTGTCTCCGGAATTTCTTCCGCCAGGCCCATGTCGGCGGGGGTAACGAGCGCGAACCCCTCGCCCAGAATCTCAGCTGCTTCCTGCAGTTTACTGCGATTGCCCGTTGCAAATACCAGTTTCATTCGTCTATCAATAATTAATTCGCCTGCAAAGGTAGGAATAATTTATGAAATATCGTCCTGCAACCCGATTTGGATATTTGCCGGACATGCTCTATCTTTGTATCTACCTAAAAACGTGTATTAAAATGAAGCTTAACATCGTCCCGATGGCCATTCTGCTGGGCCTGTCCCTGATTGCATGTCCGTTGCTGTACCTGTATGTCGGTCCGGCCCTGAACGCGGATCAGCTGTCCGTTCTGAAAATCCTCGCGATTATCTGCGGCTGCAGCGCCCTGTACTGCTTTGTCGTAGGTGAACTGACCCATAACAATTCCCAGATGGACAAGTTGTGGAGCCTGCTTCCGATTGCCTACACCTGGATTATCGCCGCACATGGCGGCTGGTCCCTGCGTCTGGTGGTCATGGCGGTTCTGGCAACGCTTTGGGGCGCCCGTCTGACCTTCAATTTCGCCCGGAAAGGGGCGTACCGGCTGAAGTTCTGGGAAGGGGAGGAAGACTACCGCTGGAGTGTGCTCCGCGCCCGGAAAGAGTTCCAGGCCCGCTGGAAATGGATGCTGTTCAATTTCTTCTTTATCTGCATCTACCAGAATGCCATCGTCCTGATGATTACCCTTCCGGCCCTGGTGCTGATGAACAATCCGGCCCCTTTCGGCTGGGTGGACATCCTCGCTGCCGTGCTGACCTTCGGCTTTATCCTGTATGAGACCATCGCAGACGAGCAGCAATGGGCTTTCCAGAGCAAGAAATGGGCGATGCTCAAGGCCGGTAAGAAACTGGAAGAACTCCCGGAACCGTACCGGAAAGGCTTCAATACGGTCGGTCTGTGGAGTGTCAGCCGCCATCCCAACTACCTCGGCGAGCAGGGCACCTGGGTGGCTTTCTATCTGTTTACCGTCGGGGCGGGCATCGGCCTGTTCAACTGGAGTATCATCGGTGCGCTGCTGCTGATTGTCCTGTTCCTGGGGAGTTCCGCTTTCGCCGAAGAAATCAGTGCCTCCAAGTATCCGTTGTACATGGACTATTGCAGCAAGGTTTCCCGCTTCTTCCCCGGTAAAAAGTACCGTCCCTGACCAAAATTTCCGGTCCCGCAGCGGAAATCTGACAATTCTTCACTATCTTTGCAATCCAAAATGCTTTGGTGGTGGAATGGTAGACACGAGGGACTTAGACAAGCTCTTTGAAATAATTATTTGTAAAACGCGATGGCATTATTAAATTTGCCTCTGCTATGAAAGGGAAATATTCAGAAAACGATATTCGCGTTGCTGTAAAAAGCAGCAAGTCCATTGCGAGCGTTCTTCGTCAACTTGGCTTAAGGCCTGTTGGTGGAAATTACAGAACAATTCATCACTATATTAAAGAATATGGATTGGACACTTCGCATTTTACCGGACAAGGATGGAATGTAGGGCTCAAATTCAGACCTAAGACTGGGTTACAGGATTCCGACATTTTCAAAAAAAACTCTGATTATCGTTGTTCCTGGAGACTTAGGGAGCGGTATAAGAAGATTACCGGTATCCACTATTGCGAAAATTGCAATCTTTCTGAATGGCAGGGTCAACCTATTCCATTGGAGATACATCATCTTAATGGGAATAATATGGACAATAGATTTGAAAACTTAAAACTATTATGTCCTAACTGCCATGCGTTAACCGATAATTATCGAGGAAGAGCACATTTGAGTGCACTCTCTGAAAGGAGAGATGTAGAATGCCGTAAATTCAAGGAAACCTTAACAGGTAATACTGAAGGCAATCTTGAGCCAAGCCTTTGAAAAAAGGAAGGTGCAGAGACTAGACACGGCACACCTAAAGAGTAAGACTCTATGGTGAAGGAATAGTCCGGACCACAAACAGTAATGGTGGCGAAAGCCATAGTGGTAAGAAAATCCCTTGGGCAGGAATGCCTGTACGGGTTCGAGTCCCGTCCGAAGCACATTTAAAAGAGCTAACTATCTGATTATCAGCAGCTAGCTCTTTTATGTTATGTATTTTTGCCGATAAATCGCCGAGTTACGCTTCACCATCAAGTTCGGCTTTACCTTCGCCGCCTCTTCAGCTTTCTTAGCGGCCCAGACAATCATCTTGTTGTCATTCTTAAGGGCCTTCAGCCAAGACTGAATGTAGGCTTGCTCCTGGGGAAACCTGGCGAGTGGCTCACCTGGAAATGGTTATTTCTCGCCAAGGACGCACCAGCGGACCAGGGGGATGCGGCGGATGAGCTCATAAAGAAGCGGAGACAAGGTGAAAACCGCCACGGCAAGGATAAGGTACATTGCCACAGGAGGCATCTGAGTGTAGGTTTTCATCATATAGCCAAAAACCGCAACGGGAAGGTAATGGACAATGTATATCCCGTAACTTGAGCGGGTCATATAAGCGGCGAAAGCACCTGTCCGGTCAAACTTTGTCTTGAACCAGCCCATCATTGCAAGGCACATAAGCCAGCCGTAAATTGAGTTGAGGGGGCTTCCAAGGTACTCCGGAGAGGTGTTATTCTGCCCGAAGGTGGTTCCAATGAGAACGCCTCCCGCTATAACGGCCGATACCATCAGGGGAATCCAGGCCTTCCCCACCTTTTCCTGCACTTCATCGTGAGAGAACACAAAGTATCCAAGGAGGAACGGAACCAGGTAGAAAAGGGGCTTGTACAGGTTCAGAAGGCCGTCGGCCGATTCCGGACGGGGGTTCCG
>CADBPR010000011.1 GCA_902796555.1 uncultured Bacteroidia bacterium | reverse complement strand
TCGTTTCTCGGACAGTTTTGCACCGGTGAACATCGCGTTTGCGGATGCCGAGGTCAAGCGCATCTGCGTTGAGAACTGGGATACGAACGGCGATGGTGAGCTGAATTACAAAGAGGCGGCTGCCGTAACGGACTTGGGGGATGCTTTCTACGGTAATGAGGTGATTACTTCTTTTAATGAACTGATATATTTTGTTGGTTTATCAGAGATACCTAATAATGCATTTAGAGGGTGTGTTTGTTTGGAGGAGATTGTCATTCCTGAGAATATTACCGTTTTAAATCAATCAGCCTTTGCAGGTGATTGCAGTCTCAATTCGATAGTATTATCAGAAGAACTACTTAAAATTGAAGGTTTAGTTTTTGATGGCTGCTCAGCGTTGAATACAATTACTCTTCCAGAATCTTTAACGTCTATCGGAAGTGGTTCTTTCTGGCATTGTGGATTGTCTGAAATAACAATCCCAGACAGTGTTGAAGATATTGAGGAGGGTGCATTCAGAGAGTGCGAACACCTTGCTAGATTCAGGGGGAAATATGCCTCTTCGGATGGATATTCTCTGGTAAAAGAGGGGAAACTGATGGCAGTCGCGTATGCTCTTCTTCTTTCCGAGTATACAATACCTTCTGATGTTACAATTATCGGACGCAGGTCTATTTATAGAATGCCTTCGCGAATAAATACTATCAATATTCCCGAAGGTGTAATTGAGATTGAGCAGGATTCATTCTATGATTGTGATGGCATTACGAGTATTACGCTACCAAATAGTTTAAGGAAGTATGCATATGCTTTATTTGGTGGTTGTGACAATCTGAGCCGTATTAATGGGATTCCTGCTTCTGAAGACGGGAGGTGTTTGATTGTAAGCAACTCTTTGGTGGCTTTTGCTCCTGCAGGTCTAACAGAGTATACAATCCCTGATGGAGTCCATGAGATTGGTTATGAGGTATTTATGCGGAATCAAAGCCTTGACTCCATAACGTTACCATACGGGCTTACAACCATATGCCCTTGGGCATTTGATGAGTGTTCTATATCTCATATAATATTCCCGGAAACGCTTGTAACGATAGGCGAAGTTTGTTTTCAACACTGTCATAACTTAACTGAAATCGTTATCCCTTCTAATGTTGAATCAATTGGTACCTATGCTTTTTACGGGTGCTCCAATCTTTCTCGAATCATCATTGATAGTACTACACCATTCATAATTGGCCCGGGTGTTTTTGGCTATACAAACAATTGCCCCATCTATGTTCCGAACGAATCCGTTGCAGCCTATAAGACGGCTGCCGGCTGGAGCGAGTACGCCGACCGCATTGTCGGCATAGACGTAGAGGGCACCGTTGTCGGTCCCGATCCGCAGAACCCTGATTAGCAAGAATTTATAAACAACAATCAATAAACAATTACAAAAATGGAAGAAAAAAAGTACGAATCCCCTAACGCCGAAATGATTACACTGGTAACTGAGTCCAACTTTCTTTCGAACATCGTAGTTGGGCCGCCGCCGGAATATCCGGATTAATGCAAGTGCAGCCTCCGGGGAACCACGTGTAAGTGGTACGGATTCAATCAAGTAGCAGCAACTTTCCCGACGATACGGAGTTGCTGCTACTTTCGTTCCGGCGCGACACGGACAAGCCCCTGCCGGGGCTTGGTGGCGTCCTATGAGATCTCCACTTTCAGGCCTTCTGAAAGGGCCAATACTTCCTTGATCAGGCGCTCGTAGTCTTTCTGGTGGTAATGAACCGTCATTTCCGCGCGGTCGTCCTGTATCGTAAAGGACTCGATGGCGTGGCCTTTTTTGCTCAGCGCACCCATCATCTGCTGCAGCCGGACCGAATCAACCGGCGAGATGCAGACATCCATCGTCTTTTCGCCGAGGTTCCGGGTCAGGAAGTGCATGGCTTCCAGGCAGATAATGGTCATCAGCGCAGAGGCTGTGGCAATGGCGTACATACCCGCGCCGGCGGCCAGTCCGATGGCGGCCGTGACCCAGATGGTGGCCGCTGTCGTGATGCCGCGGACGGCGTTTTTCTGGAAAATGATGACACCTGCCCCCAGGAAGCCGATGCCCGATACGACCTGCGCCGCAACGCGGGCTGCATCAAAGCGGCCGTCGAAGGCAAATTGCGAGATTACCATGAACAAGGCGCTGCCGAGCGCCACGACAAAGTGGGTTCTGATGCCCACGTCTTTGGCCCGGGCCATCCGTTCCAATCCGATGGCCCCGCCGAGCAGCCCTGCGATGAAAATCCGCAGAATCAACTGCCAGTCTGTTGAAGTTATCCAATCCATGGGTGCAAAGATACGAAAAAAACGGAATCATCCGGGGCGTTCTCACCAGTTCTTATACGGGTGCTTCACCAGCATGGAATTGAAGTATTTCGGGTTGCCGGTCACTTCTTCTCCCAGCCAGGCGGGCTTGTCGAAGGGCTCGTTTTCGTCCTCGAGCTCCACCTCGGCGACCGTCAGGCCCGCGTTGTCGCCATAGAATTCATCCACTTCCCAGGTGTGTTTCCCGTCGGTGTTCTTCACCAGGTAACGTGTCTTGTCGATGACCCCGGGCTCGGCAAGTTCCAGCAGAGACTTGGCCTCGTCAACCGGGATTTCCTTTTCCCATTCAAAGCGGGCGGCGCCGGAGGCATTGCTGATGCCCTTGATGGTGAGAAAGCCTTTGTCGCCCCTGATTCGGACGCGGACCGTCCGCTCCGGGTTGCTGCTGAGATACCCCTGGGTGATGCGGACCGCTTTGTATGCCGCCGCCTTGAAGTCTCCCTTTACAAGGAATTTTTTCTCGATTTCCATTGCTTCGTGTTTTCCGAATGATTTGTCAATCCCGTCGGGCGCGGAAACTATTGGGTCAATACGGGGAATTCGCTGATTCGCAGCGTTGTACAGCCGTAGGGAACCAAGGTGATGGTCTCAATGGAGTCGGCGCTGTGGCTGGACATGTCATTGGCACCCCGGAAAGGCACCTGGCTGTAGGGCAGGGGACCGGTATCACCGTTATAGAGGGTCCAGTCGGGAATCCGGGCGGCCGGCACTTGCAGGGTAACGGGCGCATGGTCCAGGCTCCAGTACCAGCGCCCGGTCATCCGGGCGGTGTCTTTGCAGACGGTGACGGCTGTAGCGCTCTCATAGACAGCCGCTTTCATCAATCCGTAGTTCCAGGTCCCTTCCGGGAATACTTCGAAATAGGTATCCCCGAACTCGGCGGCCATCTTGCCGTCGAAGTGACGTTCTTCCCAGCGCTCCGGGATGCCGAGCGCGAAGACCAGCGGGCCGCGCTCCAGGGCGGCTGCGTTCTGGTACCAGCGGCTGCTGCGCACCGTCATCGGAAGGGTCAGGGTGACCGTGTCACCCTTGCGCCATTTCCGGGTGACCCTGGCGACAGGCCCCTCGCAGGGAACCGATTCTCCGTTCACGGACAGCACAGGTGTTTCGCACCACTGCGGAATCCGCAGCGACAGGGTGAATTCCACCGCGCGGGAAGGGTCTATCGAGAACCGGACGGTCTCATCCATCGGGTAGTACGTTTCTTCCCGGATGCTCACCTGCGTCCGGCCGATCCGGGCCTGCATCCGGCAGGGGGCATAGACCAGGGCGGCGAGTCCGTCGCTGCTGCGGTACCACAGATTCTGCGTCAGCTTGGGCCAGCCCTGGTGCAGGTTGCAGGTGCAGCAGGGGTAACCGGTCAGCAGGCCGAACACCTGACCCGTGCCCTTGTATCCGACGTCGAAATTGTGTACTCCGAAACTGCAGGTGACCTGGTTGGCCTGCTGCAGGTACTGGTGCCAGCGAAAATCATCCGAAATCTGGGCCGGCAGCATGTTGTAGGCCACTTTCACCAGATAATCCGCAAAGAACACATCGCCCGTGACCTTGAGCATCTGCTCCATCGAATACATCATTTCCACGCTGGCGCACAACTCCGAGCCCTGGGTGGGGTTGTTGCCGTGCAGGGCTTCGTCGGCGCCGTACATGCCGGTCGGGAAACCGTTAAACTGCCGCAGGTCTTCCAGCCCCTGCCGGACGGCCTCCAGGTCCCGTTTGTCCCCGGAAACCTGCCACCAGATGACCGGTTCCTTGAGCCCTTGCGCCAGGTTGACACAGTGGATGCTGCCCATCCGGGTCAGCATATCGCGCTCCGCGAAGGCCTGGGTGAAAGGGTAGCTCTGGCTGTGCAGCAATGCGGCCAGGTCCAGCAGCCAGGCCTCTCCGGTCCGGTGGTACAGCCACAGCACGATGTCCAGGTTGTCTCCGGCCCGGTATTCCGACCAGAAAGTCCAGTGGCCCAGGTGTTTATCGGGCAGGGTCTCCAACTGGTAGCGGAAATACTTCAGGAAAAAAGGAATGACGCGTTCGTCCCCGGTGGCATTGAAATACTGCCACATATATTTGAGGGCGACAATGCGGGGCCACCAGTCATGGGCCATGCCGCGCTGCAGTCCTTCGATATAAGGATAGCTTTTGTCCGGGCCGAAAAAGCCGTTTTCCTGCTGGCTGGCCAGGGTCCACTCAATCCAGGGGCGGGCCTTCGCCTTCAGGGCCTCGTCGTCCAGGATATAGGCCAGCGGCACCAGTCCGTCAATCCAGTAGGGGCCCCGTTCCCAGCGGTCGCCTTCTCCGCCCAGCCAGCCGTTGTCCGGGCCGCAGACACTGGGATACAGCTCGTCCAGATGGGCGGTAATCCCGTCCCGCTGGCGCAGGAGCATCTCTTCCAGCCAGCCTTCGGGGCGGATGGAACCCAATGGAAGTTCTTGATAAACAGGCCCTGCCGTCAGCAGAGAACAAATCAGCAACGTGCACAAATTCATGACATAAGGCTTTTGTATCTGTTCAAAGGTAATAAATCGGCATGGAAATCGCAATAAAAAACGTATCTTTGCAGTCCAAAATGAAAAGAATGGCAAGAAATCTTCTCACGCTCACGGCAGCGTTTCTCCTCGGAATCTGTGCTCATGCACAGTCCGGTCCCCAGTTGTATAACATGAATTTCGATACATGGTCCAAGAAAAAGGCCCAGTGGTGCCCCTATGCCAAGGATGCTTCCGGCGCCGAACAGGTATGGGATACGGCCAACAAGGGCCTTAGCCTGCTGGGAAAGAACGGCGCCGTGCCGGAGGACAAGATTGTCGCCGTCAAAGGCGAAGGGAAGCGGGCGGCCAAAGTCTGCAGCATGAATGTGGTCTGGGCGTTCGCGGCCGGGGCCCTGTATACGGGCGATTTCGTCCGCATCGTCAATTTCAGCGGCGCCGAACTGGCGATGGGTGTTCCGTTTACGGCCCGTCCCAAGACGCTGGAAGGCTATTATTACTATATCCCCGGCATCATCAACCACGCCAAGGCGCCCTATGAAGACATGGAAGGCAAACGGGACGTGGGCCAGATCGAGGTGCTGCTGGCCGACTGGGACAGCCCCCAGACTGTCTGCACCAATACCGGCCAGTTCATCGATGTGGAGAACGACCCGCATATCATCGGCCGGGGCAACCTGTACCTGACCCGCGATACGAAAGGCTATATCCGTTTTTCCATGCCGATTGAATATCGCAACGCCCGGACGCCGAAATACGTGGTCATCACCACGGCCTCCAGCCGCTTCGGTTCCTATTTTACCGGTGCGGACGGCAGCACCCTTTACCTGGACGAATTCGAATTCACGTATTGATGCAATAACAACCGATATGAAGATACTTTTTGTTATCAATAATTACTATTCCACCGGCAACGGACTCTGTGCCTCCGCCCGGCGTACCGTGCAGAAACTCAAGGAGGCCGGCGAAGAGGTGCGGGTGCTTTCCGGTCCCAATCATAATCCGGAAGGACCGCAGCCGGAATACTGCCTGCGGGACCGTCATTACCCCCTGATCAACGGCCTGGTGACGGCCCAGGGCTATTCCTTCTCCACCCGCGAGCGCAGTGTAATCCGCGAGGCCCTGGAATGGGCGGATGTCGTTCATATCGAAGAACCGTTCAATCTGCAGCGCAGGACCGTCCGGATGGCCCACCGCATGGGTGTGCCCTGTGTCGGAACCTACCATCTGCATCCGGAAAACCTGCTGGCTTCCGTTCACATGGAGCGTTGGCGTTTCCTGAACAACTGCATACTGTGGTTCTGGCAGAGTTCCGTCTTCAACTGGTGCAAAGATATCCAGTGTCCGACCAAGAACGTGTCCGACCGGCTGGGGCGCAACCATTCGCACGCACGCCAGCACCTGATTTCCAACGGTATCATCCGTACGGACGAAACGCCGCTGGTCCCGCATAAGTCGGACGGCAGTGTCTACCGGATTATCTGTGTGGGACGCCTTTCCGTCGAAAAAGACCAGCCGACCCTGCTCAATGCCATGCGGTACAGCCGTTTCGCCGACCGGATTCAGCTGATTTTCGCAGGCCGCGGACCGCAGGAAAAGCATTATCGCCGGATGGCGGACCACCTGGTGAAAGAAGGGGTCCTGCAGCATGCACCGCAGTTTGTTTTCCTGGACAAAGAGGGGCTGCGCCGGCTCTCTGCCGACGCCGACCTGTATGTGCATTGCGCGACGGTGGAAGTCGAAGGTCTGTCCTGTCTGGAAGTGCTGAAAGAGGGGGTTGTCCCGGTGCTGGCCGACGGACCGCTGACGGCCACCGCCCAGTTCGCCTTGGATGACCGGAGTGTTTTCCCGGTGCGGGACGCCCGTATGCTGGCTACCAAGATTGACTGGTGGCTCTCACACGATGAAGAGCGGCACCTGATGGAAGAGAAATACGCCAGCCTGATTGACCGTTACGACATTTCGCAGTCCATCTACGATATCCGCCGGATGTACCAGGCCGCCCTTAAGGGATAAGAAATGCTTTTTTGATATTTTCCGCCATTTCGTGCGCCAGGCGGGCGCGGGATTCCGTGCTGGCCCAGGCTACATGCGGGGTGAAACGGGTTCTTTCCGGATATTTCGTGTGCAGCAGCGGATGGTCGGCCGGAAGGGGTTCTTTTTCGTAGACATCCAGTCCGATTCCTGCAATCCATTCATTGTCAATTGCTTTTGCTAACGCATACTCGTCGGCGATGCCGCCGCGGCCGTTGTTAATCAGGACAGCGGTGGGCTTCATCTGACGGAGTTCCGCCTCTCCGATGAGTCCTTTCGTCCGGGCGTTCATCGGGGCATGGATGCTGATGGCGTCCGAACGGTGCAGCAGCTCTTCCAGGCTGACGGAGGGGTAGTCCCGGCAATGGGACGTGCCCGAGGTTGAGTAATAGATGACCCGCATGCCCAGGGCCGTGGCAATCTGCGCCACTTTCTGGCCGATGGCACCCATTCCGACGATGCCCAGGGTCTTGCCGGCCGCTTCGGTGAAGGGGTGGGCGGGGTCCGTGTGCAGTTTGCCGCGGGAATAGGTACCGGATTTGACATACTGGTCGTAGTGGAAGGCGTTTCCCAGGAGGTTCAGCAGGTGCATGATGGCATTCTGGGCGACGGAGTCGGTCGAATAGCCGGCCACGTTGCGGACGTCCACGCCATGGCGGCCGCAGGCTTCGGTGTCGATGTTGTTGATGCCCGTGCCGGCCTCGCAGACCAGCCGCAGGCAGGGTGCATGCTGCAGGAAGGTCTCGTCAACGATGACTTTGTTGACAATGGCGACATCGGCGTCAGTGGCCCGTTGCAGGGATTCTTCCCGGCTGGTGTCGTTGTAAACGGTGAACTCGCCCAGGGCGGCGATTTCTGTCAGGGGCGTGGCACCCATGGTGCCGGCATCCAGGAAAACAATCTTCATAGGGGTGGGGAAAAAGCCCCGGGCGGACCCGGGGCAGTGATAAATTCGTCAGGTTTATGCGCCGAGCCTGCGCTCCAGGCGCTCGCGGATGGCCTTCAGGAAGCCCAGGGAAGTCTGGGGCTGCGGAATAACGCCTTCCATCAGGTTCACGAGGTCCTTCGTCACGATACCGGCATTGAGGGTTTCGAAGCAGGCCGCTTCGAGTTCGTCGGCATAGTGTACCAGTTCGGGCAGGTTGTCCAGTTCGCCGCGTTTGCGGAATGCGCCGCTCCAGGCGAAGATGGTCGCCATCGGGTTGGTCGAGGTCTCTTCGCCCTTGAGGTACTTGTAATAGTGACGGGTCACGGTACCGTGGGCCGCCTCATATTCGTACTTGCCGTCCGGGCTGACCAGCACGGAAGTCATCATGGCGAGGGAACCGAAAGCGGTCGATACCATGTCGCTCATCACGTCTCCGTCGTAGTTCTTGCAGGCCCAGATGAAGCCGCCTTCGGAACGCATCACGCGGGCGACGGCGTCGTCAATCAGCGTGTAGAAATATTCGATGCCGGCGGCTTCGAACGCGTCCTTGTACTCCTGGAAGACCTCTTCGAAGATGGCCTTGAAGCGGCCGTCGTACTTCTTGGAGATGGTGTCCTTCGTGGCGAACCAGATGGACTGCTTGATGTCCAGCGCGTATTTGAAGCATGAATGGGCGAAGGAACGGATGGATTTGTCGGTATTGTGCATGCCCTGGATGATGCCGGGGCCGTTGAATTTCTGAATCACAACTTCTTCCTTCTTGCCGCTTTCGCCTTCGAAGACGAGTTTGGCGATTCCGGGCTCTTCGGTCTTGATTTCCACGCCCTTATAGACATCGCCATAGGCATGGCGGGCAATCGTGATGGGCTTCTTCCAGAACTTCACGGCCGGATGGATGGAAGGAATCGTAATCGGGCAGCGGAACACGGTGCCGTCCAGCATGGCGCGGATGGTGCCGTTCGGGCTCTTCCACATCTCGTGCAGGTTGTATTCGCTCATGCGCTGCACGTTCGGGGTAATCGTCGCACATTTGACGGCCACACCGTATTTCTGGGTCGCCAGCGCCGAGTCGACCGTCACCTGGTCGCGGGTATTGTCGCGGTTGACCAGACCGAGGTCATAGTATTCGCTTTTGAGGTCTACGAAAGGAAGAATCAGTTCGTCCTTGATCATCTTCCAAAGAATGCGGGTCATTTCATCGCCGTCCATTTCGACGAGCGGGGTAGTCATTTTTATCTTTTCCATGATAGGTGTTATTTTCTGCGGTTTTTATAATAATTCATCAGGCAGCCGTCGGCGAGAATCTGGCGCTCGTCGGCCGTCAGGTTGGTAAAATACAGGTGGATGGGGGAAACAGTGCCTTCGGCCGTAATGACCTGTGCGTCAATTTCTTCCTTTCCGTTCAGAATCGCCTGGCGGATGCCCGGGACAAATACGAAGTCGCCGGCCTTCCAGGGGAACTCGGTCTCCGGAGCGATGGTGAAGGGAACGATGCCCCAGTTGATGCAGTTGCTCCGGTAGCGCTTCGTGGCGTACTCCTGGGCGATGTTGGCCAGGCCGCCCAGCACCTTCTGGCAGGAAGCAGCCTGCTCACGGGCGCTGCCGTCGCCGGG
>CADBPR010000010.1 GCA_902796555.1 uncultured Bacteroidia bacterium | reverse complement strand
CTCACCAAGGCCATCGGCGGACGCTGCCAGCTCGTGGGTGACGACCTCTTCGTGACCAACGTGAAGGACCTGCAGAAGGGTATTGAAATGGGCGCCGGCAACTCCATTCTCATCACGGTGAACCAGATTGGTTCCCTGACCGAGACCCTGGACGCCATCGAAATGGCCCACCGTCACGGCTACACCACCGTCACCTCCCACCGCAGCGGTGAGACCGAGGATACCACCATCGCCGACATCGCCGTCGCGACCAACAGCGGCCAGATCAAGACCGGTTCCCTGAGCCGTACCGACCGTATCGCGAAGTACAACCGTCTGATGAAGATCGAAATGGAACTCGGCGACGAGGCCCGTTACGGTTACAAGAAACTCCGCTAATCCCGGACGATAGACCTGATGAAGAAGGGGCTGGCCATAACGGTCGGCCCCTTTTGCTGTTCGAAGGGAGGGGCGTTTTGCCGGCGCAATTCCCGGGGTAGGGTGAGTCAGTGGTATATTTCCGGAATTTTTGTTATCTTTGTATGTCTATGTTTGCTATCCGTCATAGCGTTTCCAGTCATTGCTTCCCCGTTGGGGGGGGGTGATAAGTCGTTAATATACAATACTTTAATAAACACTATCGGCGCGTTGCCCTATCCGGCGATGCGCCTTAACTGTATCCTTTTATGAAAAAATTGATTGCATTGGCAGCCTTCATCGCCCTGTTTGTCGGCTGCAAAAAGAACGAACCGGCGGCACCCGAAGATAAAACGCCCGCGACGGTGGAACTCAAAGGCATCTCCTTCGCCGAGGAGTCTGTCAGCATTGAAAAGAACGGCCAAAAAGCGCTCTCGCTCGTGTTCACTCCCGCTGATGCGACCGACAAGAGCGTCACATGGCTGACCAGCAATCCGGCCGTTGCCACCGTATCCGATGGTATCGTTACCGGAGTCGGAGCAGGGCAGGCCGACATCAGCGCCAAGGCTGGCGTTTATACCGCGACCTGCAAGGTGACCGTTACGGTTACGCTGAAAGGTATTCAGCTGGTAAAAGAAATCTCCCTTTGCCGGGATGAAACCGCAACCTTGACAGCCACGCTGGACCCGTCGGATGCCACTGCAGACATCACATGGGAGTCTTCCGATGAGACGGTTGTCACCGTAAAAGATGGCGAACTCACCGGCGTTGGCGTCGGGACAGCAACCGTTACGGCCAAGGCTGGCAATTTCAAAGCCGAATGCTCCGTCACCATTCTTCCGCCCAAGGGCGCTGTCGATCTGGGTATGGAGCTGACCAGAGAGGACGGTACGACATACAAGCTCTATTGGGCCGAGTGCAACCTCGGCGCGGAAAAGCCGGAAGACTACGGCGATTACTACGCATGGGGCGAAGTTGAACCCTATTACAGCAGTCAGGATCCGCTGACATGGAAGAATGGGAAGACCGGATATGATTGGGCGTCATATAAATGGTGTAACGGCGCTTCAAATAAGTTGACAAAATATTGTCTTAAAGCCAACACGGATTGTTGGGATGGCGAAGGCTCTCCGGATGGAAAGACGGCACTTGACCCGGAAGATGATGCCGCCCATGTGCAGCTTGGCGGCAAATGGCGGATGCCTACAGTGAAAGAAATGGATGCACTCCTTAATCTTAAGGGCAATGAGGATTACACATGGGAGGAATTTGGCGAGGTCAATGGCGTCCGCATTACCCGCAAATCCACGGGCGCTGTACTGCTCCTTCCGGCTGCTGGCTACTACGAGGATACATCGGTCTTATCAGCCAAATTCACATGCCAGTACTGGAGTTCCACTGGCTTTCTGGGTGGCGCTTATATGGGTCCATATGATGCGATTGTCCTATTCTTTTGGAAGAATGCTACACTTATGCCTTCTGGCACTGCCTATGATCCTCGGTATCGCGGTTTCTCCATCCGTCCCGTCACGGAGTAACCCTCTCTAAACGAACGATCACCGGGAGTGCGGCCTGTCCTGCGCTCCCGGTGATGCTTTTTTAGGGCCGCCTGGGAAGTTGTTTTGAAAAAAAATCCTTACCTTTGTCTTTTCATAGTAGAACGGTTAGATATGTCAGCTCATATTGGACACATTTCGCAGATTATCGGCCCGGTCGTGGACGTGCATTTCGACCTGTCTTCTTCCGAAGAGGAAAAGGAACTGCCCCGCATCCATGATGCACTGAAAATTCTCCGTTCCGACGGAAAAGCCTTGTTTGTCGAGGTGCAGCAGCACGTAGGGGAGGATACGGTGCGCACCGTGGCGATGGATTCCACCGACGGCCTGCGCCGCGGGATGGAAGCCGTCAGCACCGGAGCGCCCATCTCCATGCCGGTCGGCGCCCAGATTCGCGGCCGGGTGATGAATGTCACCGGCGACAGCATCGACGGCCTGGGAGACCTCAGCGATGAAGGCGCCCTGCCGATTCACCGCGAACCGCCCAAATTCGAAGATCTTACTACCTCACAGGAAGTACTGTATACCGGCATCAAGGTCATCGACCTGCTGGAACCCTATCTGAAAGGCGGAAAAATCGGCCTCTTCGGTGGTGCCGGCGTAGGCAAAACCGTGCTGATCAAGGAGCTGATCAACAACATCGCCAAGCGGCACAACGGTTTCTCCGTCTTCGCCGGTGTGGGCGAACGGACCCGTGAGGGCAACGACCTGCTGCGGGAAATGATTGAATCCGGGGTGATCCGCTATGGCGAAGCCTTTGCCAAGAGCATGGAAGAAGGCCATTGGGACCTTTCGAAAGTGGACCGGGAAGAACTGCGCAAGTCGCAGGTGGCCATGGTGTTCGGCCAGATGAACGAACCGCCGGGCGCCCGCTCCAGCGTCGCCCTTTCCGGCCTGACGCTCGCCGAATCTTTCCGCGACAGCGACTCCGGCGACGGCCCCCGCGACATCCTTTTCTTCATCGACAATATCTTCCGTTTCACCCAGGCCGGTTCCGAAGTATCGGCCCTCCTGGGCCGTATGCCTTCCGCCGTGGGTTATCAGCCGACCCTGGCCAGTGAAATGGGTCAGATGCAGGAACGCATCACCTCGACCAAGAACGGCTCCATCACCTCGGTCCAGGCCGTCTATGTGCCGGCCGACGACCTGACGGACCCGGCACCGGCCACGACATTCTCCCACCTGGATGCCACCACCGTTCTCAGCCGTAAGATTACCGAAATGGGTATCTACCCCGCCGTGGACCCGCTGGATTCGACCTCCCGCATTCTGGACCCGAACATCGTGGGCGAAGACCATTACCGGACCGCCCAGCGGGTCAAGCAGATTCTCCAGCGCAACAAAGAGTTGCAGGACATCATCTCCATCCTGGGAATGGACGAACTCTCGGACGAAGACAAACTGACGGTCAACCGCGCCCGCCGCGTGCAGCGTTTCCTGTCCCAGCCCTTCTTTGTGGCTGAGCAGTTTACGGGCGTACCCGGCGTGATGGTCGATATCGAAGATACCATCCGGGGCTTCCGGATGATTCTGGACGGGGAAGTGGACCACCTGCCGGAGCAGGCCTTCCTGAACGTCGGCACCATCGAGGATGCGATTCACAAAGGCGAAGAACTGTTGTCCCGCGCGAAATGATGACCCTGCAGATATATTCCCCCGAAGAAACCCTGGTGGAGACGACGGTCGAAAGCGTCACCCTGCCCGGCGTGCTCGGCAGTTTCCAGGTGCTCAAGGGCCATGCCGCCCTGATTTCCGCCCTGGAGAAAGGGACGGTCCGCTATGTCTCCGGCGGGGAAACCCATACCCTGGAGATCGCTTCGGGATTTGTCAAAGTAGAAGACGATGAGATAGCCGTATGCGTGGAAAAATGACGTGGCTGCTGGCCCTGCTGGCCTTGTTCCTCCCCCTGCACCTGCGGGCGGAGGAGGGTGACTTTGCAGTAGCGGATGTCATTTTCGAACACATCGGCGATGCCTATGAGTGGCATTTCTGGGGCGAAGGCGAACATGCCGTCGCGATTTACCTGCCCGTGATTGTCCGCAGCCGGACGAGCGGCTGGCATGTTTTCAGTTCGGCGCGCCTGGCGCACGGGGACGAATACGAAGGTTTCCGGATTTCCCCGGACAGCGGAAAGGTTGTTGAAATCGTTGACGGTCAGGAGGTTAAGCCGCTGGATATATCCATTACCAAAAATGTCCTGGCGCTGCTGATCAGCAGTGTGCTGCTGGCCTTGCTGGTGCTGCTGGCGGCCCGCTGGTATCGCCTGCACGATGTGGAGCAGGAAGCCCCGTCCGGCATTGCCGCCCTGTTGGAACCGCTGGTCATGATGGTGCATGACATGGCGCGGGAAAACATCGGCCCGGACTACAAGCGCTATTCCCCCTTCCTCTGTACAGCCTTCTTCTTTATCCTGCTGAACAATTTCCTGGGCATCGTGCCCTTCTTCCCCGGCGGCGCCAACCTGACGGGCAATATCGCCGTGACCATGGTGCTGGCCCTGTGTACCTTCTTGACAGTCAACCTCTTCGGTACGAAACATTATTACAAGGAGATTTTCTGGCCGGACGTTCCCGCCTTCCTGAAGCCCATCATGCCGATCATCGAGGTGTTCAGCGCGCTGGTCAAGCCCATCTCCCTGACCATCCGGCTTTTTGCCAATATGCTCGCGGGTCATATCCTGATTCTGAGCCTTGTCTGCATCATCTTCATCATGTATAAGTTCGGTCCGGTGCTGTTCGGATCGATGACGGTCATTTCCGTGTTCTTCGGCCTGTTCATGGACCTGCTGGAATGTCTGGTTGCCTTCATCCAGGCCTATGTGTTCACGATGCTGTCATCCATCTACATCGGACTGTCCCGTGAAAAAGGAGAATAATAATTAATGATAAATGATAAAGTTATGTTAAGTATGATTGTTCTTCAGGCTGCCGTTTTCGGTAAAATCGGCGCCGCCCTCGGAGCTGCCATCGCAGCCATCGCCGCCGCTTTCGGTATCGGTCAAATCGGCAAAGCCACGATGGAATCCATCGCCCGTCAGCCCGAATCCGCCGGCAACCTCCGTACCGCGATGATTATCGCCGCCGGTATGATTGAGGGTGCCGCCCTCTTCGCCATCATCGTCTGTGTCCTCGTCCTCTTCGTCGGTTAGTACCCCATGAACCTGGTGACACCGGACGGCGGCCTCCTTTTCTGGATGACGCTGATATTCCTGTTACTGTTCTTCCTGCTCGCGAAATTCGGGTTCCCGATGATTACCGAGATGGTGGAGAAACGCAACCGGCATATCGACCAGTCTCTCCGGATGGCCCGGGAGGCGGAGAGCCGCATGAACGACCTGGCCAAGGAGCAGGCCGCCCTGCTCGACAAAACGCGCACCGAGCAGACCCGGATTCTCCGGGAGGCGGCCCGTACGCGTGAAAACATCATTGCCCAGGCCAAGAGCGAGGCCCGCGACGAGGCGGCCAAATTGTTGGAAAAAGCCCGGATTGAAATCGCGGCCGAGAAGGAGAGCGCCCTGCGCGACATCCGCAAGGAAGTGGCGCTGTTGTCGGTCAATGTGGCGGAAAAGGTGATGCGCGAGAAACTGTCCGCCGATGCGGAGCAGGTTCGCTACATCAACCGGCTGATTGACGAGTTTACATCCACGCATCAGAATTAAAAATGATGCGGTTATATTTCTAATTTACAGCGTATGAATCAGGGACTGATATCTTCGCGTTACGCCCGTGCGCTCCTGGAATTCGCCGATGCCGAAGGCGTGGCGGACCTCGTGTGTTCGCAGGCGCAGGTGCTGGAGCGGGCCATTCGGGAACTGCCCCAGGTACAGCGTATTGTGACCGATCCGGCGGCCGTTCCGGATGCCCGGAAACTGTCCCTGCTTGCTGCGGCCGTGGCCCCGGAGCAGTTGTCTCCCGTGCTGGAACGCTTCCTGCGCCTGGTGCTGAAGAACCGCCGTGAGGCCGAACTCCGCTTTATCCTCCATACCTTCGTCATGCGCTATTACCAGAGCCGCGGTATCCGTTTCGCGACGGTCACCACGGCGGCACCCCCGCCCGACAAACTGGCGGACCGGATTACCCGCAAACTGGAGGAACAGCTCCATTGCCGGGTGGTGACGGACGAACGGGTGGATCCGGCGCTGATCGGCGGCATTGTGGTCCGCGTGGACGATATCCGGCTGGATGCCAGCGTGGCCGGCCAGCTGGAAACCCTCCGCCGCGAATTTACGGAAAAGAACAAACGAATCGTTTAATATATGCAGAACAACCTCAGGCCCAGTGAAATATCAGAAGTGCTGCTGCGCCAGCTCCAATCCATTGACATCTCCGCGAAATACGAAGAAGTCGGCACCGTTCTTCAGGTCAGCGACGGCGTAGCCCGTATCTACGGGCTGGTCAACGCGGAAGCCGGAGAACTGCTGGAGTTTGAAAACGGCATCATGGCGGTGGTCATGAACCTCGAAGAGGACAATGTGGGCGCCGTCCTGCTGGGTCAGACCGATCTGGTCAAGGAAGGCATGACGGTCAAACGGACCGGTCGCATCGCTTCCATACAGGTGAGCGAAGAGATGGTCGGCCGCGTGGTGGACCCGCTCGGCAACCCCCTCGACGGCATGGGCAAGATTGGCGGCGACCTGACGGAAATGCCCCTGGAACGCAAGGCCCCCGGCGTGATTTTCCGCCAGCCGGTGTGCCGGCCGCTGCAGAGCGGCATCAAGTCCATCGACGCCATGATTCCGATCGGCCGCGGCCAGCGCGAGCTGATCATCGGCGACCGCCAGACCGGCAAGACCGCCATTGCCATCGACATGATTATCAACCAGCGCTCCGAATTCCTGAAAGGCAAGCCGGTGTACTGCATCTATGTGGCGGTGGGACAGAAGGGGAGTACGGTGGCGAACATCGTCAACATCCTCCGGGCCAAGGGCGCCATGGACTATACCATCGTCGTGGCTGCGACGGCTGCGGACCCGGCCGCCCTGCAGTATTATGCCCCCTTCGCGGGAGCCGCCATCGGGGAGTATTTCCGGGACACGGGCCGGCACGCCCTGGTCGTTTATGACGACTTGTCGAAACAGGCCGTGGCCTATCGGGAAGTCTCGCTGATTCTCCGCCGTCCTTCCGGGCGCGAGGCCTATCCGGGCGACGTGTTCTACCTCCATTCAAGACTGCTTGAACGGGCAGCGAAAATTATTGAGCAGCAGGATGTTGCGGAGAAAATGAACGACCTGCCGGAGTCGCTGCGCGGCAAAGTCAAAGCCGGCGGCTCGCTGACGGCCCTGCCCATCATCGAAACCCAGGCCGGTGACGTTTCGGCCTATATCCCGACCAATGTGATTTCCATCACCGACGGGCAGATTTACCTGGAATCCAGCCTGTTCAACCAAGGCTTCCGCCCGGCCGTCAACGTGGGTATCTCCGTCTCCCGTGTGGGCGGCAGCGCCCAGGTCAAGAGCATGAAAAAGGTGGCGGGTACCCTGAAAATCGACCAGGCCCAGTACAACGAACTGGAAGCCTTCTCGAAATTCTCCTCCGATATGGACAAGGTCACGGCCATGGCCATCGACAAGGGCCGCAAGAACAACCAGCTGCTGATTCAGCCCCAGTACAGCCCCATGCCGGTCGGCGAGCAGGTGGCCATCCTTTACTGCGGGACCCACGCCCTGATGAAAGATGTTCCGCTGGCCCATGTACGCGACTTCCAGACCGCTTTCCTGGACCGGATGCGGTCCATGCACCAGCAGGATGTGCTGGACCCGCTCGGGGCCGGTCAGTTGGATGATACAATCACCGCCATCATCGAGTCCGAAGCGGCTGTGGTGGCTTCCCAGTTCCAGGCATAATGGCGTCGCTCAAGGAAATCAAAAACCGTATCGCTTCGGTGAGCAGCACGCTGAAGATTACCTCCGCCATGAAAATGGTGGCTTCGGCCAAGCTGCGCAAAACCCAGCGTGCCATGGGCAATCTGGGCCCTTACCAGGCCCTCCTGTCGGGGATTCTGTACGGGCTGCTTACCTCCGACGAATCCGATCGGCTGGATTTGCACGCCTATACGCAGGCCCGCGAGGTGCACAAGGTCGCCCTCGTGTGCTTCGCGTCCAATTCCTCCCTCTGCGGTGCCTTCAATACGAACGCCGTGCGCGAAGCCCTTTCCGTGCTGCGGGAATATACGGAGGCAGGCGTGGCCGTTACGGTCTATTCCGTGGGCCGGAAAATGGCCGATGCCATGCGGCGCGCCGGCTATCCTTCTCCGGCCGACTATACGGCCCTGTCGGCCCGCCCGGGCTATGAGCAGGCGGCCGCCCTGGGCGAAGAACTGGTGCAGGGCTACCTGGAAGGCCGATTCGACCGGGTGGAATTCATCTACAACCACGCCCGCTCCGCCTCTTCGCAGCAGGTGGTCCGGGAGACCTATCTGCCCTTCGCCGCACCCGGCGCGGGACAGGAGGAGTCGACCCTTTCGTACCGGCTGTTCCCGCCGGATTATATCGTCGAGCCCGGCCGCGCGGAACTGGTCGAAGAATTGCTCCCCAAGGTCCTGCGGCTGAAAATGTATACGGTTCTGCTGGATACGGTGACGGCGGAGCACGGCGCCCGGGTCGTCGCCATGCAGACGGCCACGGACAATGCCAACAGCCTGCTGGTCACGCTGACCCTGGAATACAACAAGTCCCGTCAGCAGAAAATCACGGCGGAAATCCTCGATATCGTCGGCGGCTCTTTGGCATAGAAAAACCGGAACGAATCTCACGACCGGTTCCGGTTTTTGTTTCACCTATTCAATATGATTAAAACTAAGCTTATGTGTTTGTCGTCTTTTGTTATTTCCATTATCGTGCCAAACTTTGTGAATCGTTAGGAAAGTTGCAAAATTGTCTGTATTTTTGGGCATGGAGGAAATCAAAGACGCATACCGGAGCATCGCGGCACCCGCGGAAGGCCTGTTCAAGGACCAGGGCAGCCGCTTTATCGCCGAGGCCTGGCCTGTGGAGTCGGAGCAGGAGGTCAAGGCCATCGTAGACGCCGCCCGCAAACAGTATCATGACGCCCGCCACCATTGCTATGCCTACCGTCTCGGCTACCAGGGAGACCGTTTCCGGGCCAATGACGACGGGGAGCCCTCCGGGTCCGCCGGCCGCCCCATCCTGGGGCAGATTGATGCGCGCGGCCTGAGCGATGTCCTGGTGGTGGTGACCCGCTATTTCGGCGGCATCAAACTGGGTATTCCCGGGCTGATCCGGGCCTATAAAAGTGCGACGGCCGATGCCCTGGACCAGGCGGAAATCGTGGAAATAATCGCCGCCCGTCCCTTCCGGATTCAGTTCGGCTACCTGGCCATGAATGCCGTCATGAAGGTCCTCAAGGATATGAAACTGCCCCAGACCGACCAGGATTTCGGGGAACGCTGCACGCTCTGTACGCGGGTCCGGCTGGCAAAAGTGGACGATTTTCTCGCCGCCATGCAGGATATTGCAGATTGTTCGGTAGCAGATGTTGACAAATAGATAAATAATTGTTACCTTTGACGCGGATAACCAAAACTGATTATAACACAAAAAACAATATTTCTTTTAATTTGATATGAAAAAGGTTCATGTTTTCAATGCAGGCCCTTGCGCGTTGCCGCAGGTAGCCATCGACCATGCCATCGAGGCCCTCAAGAACTTCAGCGGCACCGGTGTTTCTCTGATTTCCATCTCCCACCGTACCAAGGAGTGGGATGCCGTGATGGACGAATGCCGTGCTCTCTGGCGCGAGCTGCTGAACATTCCGGACACCCATGAGGTGGTTTTCCTGGGTGGCGGCGCCTCCCTGCAGTTCCTTTATGTCGCTATGAACTTCCTGGAGAAGAAGGCGGCTTATCTGGATACCGGCGTCTGGGCGCACAAGGCCCTCAAGGAGGCCCAGGGCATCGGAGAGGCCTATGCCATCGCCTGCTCCAAAGACAAGAACTATACTTATATCCCGAAGGGTTTCGACATTCCGGCCGACCTGGACTATCTGCACATCACGACCAACAACACCATCTACGGTACGGAGATTCACGAGGACATGGACTGCCCCTGCCCGCTGATTGCCGATATGTCTTCCGATATCATGAGCCGCCCTGTGGACGTGAGCAAATATGACCTGATTTATGGCGGCGCCCAGAAGAACGTCGGTCCTGCCGGTGTCATCTTCGCGATTATCCGCAAGGACGCCCTCGGTCGCGTGAGCCGCTATATCCCGACG
>CADBPR010000009.1 GCA_902796555.1 uncultured Bacteroidia bacterium | reverse complement strand
TCGTCATCGTGGAGAAGGTGTTTGAGAAAGAATACCTGAAGAAAGAATGCATACAGGTATCCATCTATATGAACTTCTTCAACGTCCACGCCAATTACTGGCCGCTGGACGGACAGGTGAAGTATTATCAGTATCACCCCGGAAACTATCTGGTGGCCTACCACCCCAAGTCATCGGAGCTGAATGAACATTCTTCCGTGGCGGTCGGGAATGAGCATGGAGACGTATTCTTCAAGCAAATTGCGGGGCTGGTGGCCCGTCGTATCGTGACCCATGCGACAGTCGGAGCCCCCTGCAAGGCAGGGGAGCAGTTCGGCATCATCAAATTCGGGTCCCGGATTGACATGTTCCTGCCCCTGGACGCGGACATCAAAGTGAAACCGGGCGACCTGACGGTGGCCTGCGAAACAGTTATCGCCCAGTTGAAGTAGAATCCTGCTCAATCAGCTCTACCAGACGGTCAACCGCCTCTGTGTCCGGAACATGGCGCAGCACGGCGGTTTTTCCTTTGTAGATGGAGACCTTTCCGCCGCCTTCTCCGACATAGCCCCAGTCGGCGTCGGCCATTTCTCCGGGACCGTTGACGATGCAGCCCATTACGGCGATGACCGTGTTGCTGAGATGGGACGTACGGGCCTTGACGGCTTCGAAGGCCGCCTGCAGGTCGTACATGGTCCGTCCGCAGCCCGGGCAGGCAATATACTCCGGCTTATAGAAACGCCGGCGCGCGGCCTGCATCAACTCATCGCGCAGGTATTCGCCCAGACCGCTGTCCTCGATGGATACGGTACGGCCGTCTTCGTCGCGGTAGCATCCGCGCAGCTGTACATCGTCCAACGTTCTGTCCAGCAGGCGTTTCCCGAAGTCGCACGCCACGTCCAGCAGCAGTTTTTCCCGAGAAGGGGCGTCGTAGGTAGCCACAGCCTGGCCGTCCTCCAGCGAAAGGGCGGTCATGGAAGAAAAGAGCCGTCCGTCATAGCGGTCCGCCAGATAGCGGGCCACCGGGAGTTCCCGGACGGGGTCCTCCGTCAAGGAAACGCGGATGGTCTGGCCGATGCCTTCCTGCAGCAGGGCGGAAATCCCAACGCAGGATTTGATTCGTCCGGAGTCGCCGTTTCCGGCTTCCGTCACCCCTACATGCAGCGGGAAGACGATGCCGCGCTCCTGCATGGTAGCCGCCAGCAGGCGGTAGGCTTCCACCATCACGATGGTATTGCTGGATTTCAGGGATACGACCACATTGTAAAAGTCCTCCTGGATGCAGCGTTCAATCCATTCCATCGCCGCCCGGGCCATGGCTTCGGGGGTGTTTCCGTACAGGGCGGTAATCCGTTCGCCCAAAGAGCCGTGGTTCAGGCCGATGCGAATCGCGGTCCCGTGTTCCTTGCAGACGCCCACCAGGCGGGAGAACTGCCGGCAGGCCTCTTCGTGGTTTTTATGGAAATTGCCCGGATTGATCCGGACCTTCTCCACATAGGGGGCGACGGCGATGGCGGTTTCCGACGAAAAATGAATGTCGGCAACCAAAGGGGTGTCCACGCCGGCCGCGCGCAGCCGGTCCCGGATTTCCCGGATATGGGGAACGTCCTGCAGGCCAGGACAGGTAATACGAATCAATTCAGCCCCGGCATCACGCATCCGGATGCATTGGGCCACAGTGCCTTCTATATCGTCAGTATGGGTGTTGCACATCGTCTGGATGACGATGGGAAAGCCGCTTCCGATGCGGACTTTACCGACGGTTGCCACCAGTGTTTTCATGTTGGATATCAATTTGAACGGGAGAGGAAGGATAGACCAGTTCGCGGGCTTCACGGCGCAGCTGGGCATTGGTTTTGCCGGTGCGTTTGGTCAGTTGGAAATGCAGTCCGACCGAGAGAATGAAGTCCAGCGGATAGGCGAATCGGTAGTAGTATTTGTGATAATAATCCTGTTGATAGAGCGAGGACCAGGCCCAGCGGACCTGCCCGGTAACGTGAATCTCGACCGGGCTGAGCATCAGGGCGATGCCGACACCGCCCTTGAGACCGTAGTCCAGCCGGTTGTCGAAGGGATAGAAACGCTCCGTATAGTCTTTGATGGGATAATCCTTGCCGTAGATTTTGTCTTCGGGTTCCGCCGGCCGGTAAGGGTCGTTCACATTGAAGGTGTAATTCTCCCAGCCTTCGGAAATGGTCCGGTGTACTTTGAGACGGTAGCCGCCGTAAATGCCCAGGTTGGCCATCAACTTGACCAGTCCCACGTCGGCATGCATATGGGCCATGGCCGGCACTTCGATGTATTCGTAGATGCCCTGTTCCATCCCGTCCACCGTCGGCATGACCCCTTCTTTGTTGGCTTTGGTCTTATAGCCGTCGCGGCCATAGAAAACGCCGACCTGGTATCCGAAATAGGGCATATAGTCGAACATTTTACCGTAGTGGGTAAAGACGACACCGTAGTTGACCGGGGTGAAGAGGAAAGTCTCGTTCTTCCCCGGATTGAACAGCATCCGGTTGAAGGAGACCCCGTACTGGACCCCGATCATGTGGTAGTCATTGATAACGACGCGCCGGTTGATGTTGACCGTGTCCAGGTATTCCGGCGTCAGGCTGTCCAGAAAGCTGACCTGTACGGTATCGCGCACGGGGCGGTGGGCGAAGGCCTGCAGACTGGCCAGCAGCCCCGTCAGACATATGATGCAAATACGCTTCATCCTAATTTTCAAACAATTTGACAATGTCGATGCTCTGCTCCAGTTCGGTGGCTTCCGGCACTTCCAGGACGTATGACCCGTTGCGGAGGGTGTAGAACTTCACTTTTTCAGGCTGCCGGTGTTCCAGCAGGTTGCCGGTATCCACCAGGCCGTTTCCGTTTTTGTCCTCGGTAATACGGATGGAATACTTGCCAGCCTTGAGGTAGGGGAAGTTCAGGGTACAGTCGCCGTGAATGCAGTAGCTCCGCAGCACTTTGTCCCGCTTTTCATTGAGCAGGTCGACGATATACGTATGGTTCACTCCTGTCAGCGGCAGGGTCAGCGTGCTGAGTTTGTCATCCTTCGGCAGGGACACTTTCACTTCCGTGCTGTCGTTGTAATAGCCGTTCACATCGCGGAACTTGCGCCAGGGAACTTTCAGTTTGTATTCATAACCGCTCATCAGTTTGCCATCCGGCATCAGGGTGTAGCGGCGCAGGTTGGTGCTGTCCCGGGTCACGGTGAAGGTCATGGCTTCTTCCTGCTGACGCGGGTTGACCGAAATCAGCGACAGGGAATCGAAGGCTTCCGTGATGATGGGGTACTTGAACTCAAACTCGAATCCGTATTGCTCAACCCGCTCAGGCTCAGCTTTTACCGTCATCACGCAAGTGGTATCCTCATGCTTGATATTGCGCCGGGCGTTGCGCATGGCGGCGATGATTTCCCCGTTGGCCAGGCGCAGGTGTTCGGTGAAGGGAGCCAGCTGGCCCAGCGTATCGGTTTTGAGGTAATCCACGAAGGTGTGCAGGGTGTCCGGCATCCGCCCCCGCTGGTTGATCCACATTTCCATGCTGTCCCGCTGGGGGTTGAACTGGAGAATCAGCCTGTCGGAAGGGATGTTGCGCACCCAGATGGAATCCACCTGAGCATTGGGGGCCATGAAGGTGAAGTACGCTGTCCGGACGCCCACCCGTTCCTTGTTGACAATCAATTGTTTGGACGGCTTTTCGCGGAACAGGTACAGTTCGTGTTCCGACCGGCGGGCCATACAGTTGGCGGTATCCTTCATGTCGTATTTCAGCAGCTCGGGCAGGGTGTCGCTGACGACCATCTTCGGCCGGAAGACGGTGTCGATGAAAGCGACTTTGTCGTTGTCAGGGTCATAGATGTTGTTGCCGGCCTCGTCCTGGATGGCATAGAGCCGGTACAGGGTGTCCGCGACGTTGCGCAGGGAGAAGAATCCCCATTCGTCTGTCTTGACGGCGGCGTCGGGACGGTGCAGGAACAGGGCGGAATCCGCCAGGTCCTTGTACAGCAGGACGGTCGCGCCCTTGATCGGCTGCAGGGTGTTGCAGTCCCGGACTGTCCCCGTAACAACCATGGAATCAATCGTTTCCCCGGTTGAGAACGTCAAGGTGTATCCCGGATACATATTGCCTTCGTTGTTGTCCGCCAAGGCGTTCGTGAGGTCCAGCGTATAGGTCCGGTTCGAGTCCAGGTCATTCTCGAAGTAGACCACCAGGGTCTTGCCGTTCATCTTGTATTTCGGGGCCTTTTCCTGGGGCGGGGAGAGGAAGATGCTCTTGGCGTCCTTGACTTGGATGTATTCGTCGAAGGTGATTTTGATTTGCGTCTTGCGGGTTGGCACGCCGGTGGTGCCGGGCAGGGGATTCAGTCCGATGATGACGGGCGGAATCGTGTCCTTCTTGCCGCCGGTCGGGGCCTGCGTGGTGTTGGCGCAACCATGGGAAAAGAACATCTGTCCCAGTATCAGCGATACCGGAATAATCGGGAAATACTTGTATAGCAGTTGTTTAATTTTCATCCCTTATCCAATTTCAGACCGCCGGACAGACTTGAGTCCGTCGATGCTGCCGAGTTTTTGCAGCAACGATTCCAAAACGGACTTGTCCCGGACCAGCAGGTCCATATATCCTTCAAATATACCGTGTTCCGTTCCCAGAACGAGTTTCTTGATGTTCACCTCCATCACCAGCGAAATGTAGCGGGTGATTTCGTTGAGCAGCCCGACGCGGTCGACGCCTTCCAGCAGGACGCGGACCTGGTAGGACCGGTTTTCCGCATCCGCCCACTGCGGGGAGACAATCCAGTCGCCGTGTTTGGCCGCCAGCCCCTGGGCTATCTGGCAGGTTTTCTTATGTACACTAACCGTGCCATCCGGTGAGCGGAAACCCACGACGGCGTCGCCGGCGATGGGATTGCAGCAACTGGCGATGATGTATTTGTGCCGGTCGAGCGGAGACCCGATCACATAATATTTGTCATTGGCGTCCTTTTCTTCTTTCGGGGTATCTTTCCGGTGCCAGGGGAACAGCCACTTGCTGCGTTTGGTGCTCTTGGCTTCCTGGCTGATGCCGGCCGCATACATGGCCACGGCCTCGGCGCTGAAAATGCCCAGGTAAAAACGGAAGAACAGGTCTTCGGCCCCGGACAACTGGAGATTGGAGGCAATCTGGTTGTACAGTTCGTCCGAAGTGCGGATGCCCATCGAATTCAACTCTTCGTCCATGGCCTTGTGTCCCGCTTCCACGGCCAGATTCTTGTCCGATCGGAAATAATCCATCACCAGGTTGCGGGCATGGCGGGTCTTGAGGAACTGCAGCCATTCCTTTTTGGGCAGTTCGTCTTCGGCCGTGATAATCTCTACCTGGTCGCCGCTGTGCAGGACATGGTTCAGCGGTACCAGTTTCATATTGACCTTGCCGGCGATGGCGTGATGGCCGATTTCCGTGTGAATCTGGTAGGCGAAGTCCAGCACGGTGGCGCCTTTCTCAATGGACCGCTGGTCGCCTTTCGGCGTGAACAGCATGATGGTACTGGTCGTGAGGTCGTTGTGGATGATATCCAGCAGTTCCAATGCATTGACGTCCGGATTGAGCAGGATTTCCTTGACTTTGCCCAGCCATTTCTCCATTTCGCTGTCATTCTCCTCGACATAACCGTCCTGTTTGTAGGCCCAATGGGCGGCGATGCCCTTTTCGGCAATGTCATCCATGCGGCGGGTCCGGATCTGAACCTCCACCCAGATGCCCTTGCGGCTGAGCAGCGTGCAGTGCAGGGCCTCGTAGCCGTTGCTCTTGGGGTGCTTCACCCAGTCCCGCACCCGGTCCGGCTTGTAACGGTAAATGCCTGTTACAATGGAAAATACGTGATAGCACTGGTCGCGCTCTGTCTCGGTCGTATCCTTGGACGGGTCGAAAATGATACGGATGGCATAGAGGTCGTAAACTTGGTCGAAGGTCAGGTTCTTGGCCGTCATCTTCTTCCAGATGGAATACGGGGTTTTGACCCGCTTCCGGATTTCGAAGGTGAACCCGGCCTTCTGCATGGACTCCTGGATGGGCGCGATGAATTCGTCGATGGAGGGTTCCTTGTCGGAAATGTTCTGCTGGATCTGCGCCGTGATCTCGCGGTAGGCGTCCGGCTCTTTGTACCGGAGCCAGATGTTCTCCATCTCGGACTTGATGCCGTACAGACCCAGCTGGTGGGCGAGCGGGATGAAAATGAACATTGTCTCGCTCAGGATTTTGTCCCGTTTGTATTCCGGCATGAATTCAATCGTACGGCAATTGTGGAGCCGGTCGGCCAGTTTGATCAGCACGACGCGGACGTCGTCGTTCAGGGTCAGAAGGATGCGCTTGAAATTTTCCGCCTGGATACTCTTGATGTACTGCTCGCTCAGGCCGGCATTGTCGCGGTTGTCCAGCAGGTTCTTGATTTTGGTCAGGCCGTCCACCAGGGAGGCAATCTTGCCCCCGAAGCGCTTCCGGATATCCTCCACGGTATAATCCGTATCTTCCACGACATCATGGAGCAGGGCGGCCGCGATGGACTTGTGGCCCAGACCGATATCATCCACGACAATCTGTGCGACAGCGATGGGATGGAGCATATAGGGCTCGCCTGAGCGGCGCCGGATGTCCTTGTGGGCCTCGTTGGCGAAGTCGAAGGCCCGCTGCACGACGTCCATTTCGCTGGGCGTCGGACAACGTTTGGCGGCGGCTTCCCGCAGTTGGTCGAAAGCCTTCTTGATCACATCATAATCCTGCTGTGTAAACTTGGAAAAACTCATAGCTTCTGCTCGATTTCATCTACTCTTTGGAACGCGCAGGATAACTGCGCGCCATATAATACGGTCTGCCAGCTGTAATTGAGCCAGATCAGGAAGAGGGGAATGGCCGCGACCGTTCCATAAAAGGCGTTCAGTTTGGTCACCATGACCTGGGTCTCCAGGTAGAGGTATTGCAGTCCTGCGAAGACCACGGCGGCAAACAGCGCAGCTTTCAGGGCATTCTTGAAATGGACCTTCGTGGCCGGAATGAATTTGTACATCGACGTCAGGGTCAGCACGGCCACGCCGGTGAAAATCACCCAGCTCAGGAAAGACTTGATATGGGCGGTGATGCCGGGAATGCTCGGTATCAGGAGGTCCAGCACATGGGAATAGACAACACTGCCCGCGAAGAACATCAGAATCACGAAAGGAACGGTCAGAATCAGAATAAAGTCCACGCCGATGCGCTTGAAGAAATTACGGGGCTGCCGGTGGACGTTCCAGACATTGTTGAACACTTCTTCCACCTGCAGGAACAGCCAGATGACCGTCCAGACGAACGTCAGGATGCTGATGACGCCGAACAGGCCGGTTTTGGCCGCATCGATGATGTTTTCGGCGGCCAGCATAATCATGTCGATGATGTCCGGCTCGGTCGGTATCTTGCTGTACAGCAGTTCTTTCAGCTGATTGCTCAATCCGAATCCATTGGTCAGGGCGAAGAAAATGGCCAGCATCGGAATCAGGGCGATGGCACAGTAGTAGCTCAGGGCAGCAGCCTGAAATCCGATTTTGCGGTCTGAATAGCTGCGCAGGGTATGCACGACGATGCGGGTATCCCGCACCAGCCGGGACATGCCTTTGGACAGGTTGCTGCGGGGTACCGTCCACAGGTTCTCCCATAGCTCCCGGCACTCCGCGACAAAATGTATGATGCGCGTTTTCATCCCCATAAGGTCGCACTGAAAAGGTTTTCGTCTTCTTCCGGGGCCGCGCCGGGCAGCAGGGCGCGGAACTGTGTCTCGGACAGCACCGGAATCCCGAGTTCGCCGGCCTTCCGGATTTTTTCGGGTCCGGGTTTTTCTCCGGCCAGCAGGAAGGAAGTCTTGCCGCTCACCGAAGAACTGTTCTTTCCGCCATGATGCTCTATCAGGGCTTTCATGTCGTCCCGCGAGATGCTGAAGTTGCCCGAGATGACGATGACTTTGCCAGCCAGGGCATCGGAAGAGGCTTCTTCGCGGGTTGTGGAGAACTGCAGCCCGGCGGCTTTGAGACGCCGGATTTCCTCCAGATGCCGCTCGTCCCGGAACCACTCATACAGGCTTCCGGCGATGACCTCGCCCACATCCGGCACAGCCAGCAAATCCTCCATTGAAGCGGCGGCAATCCGGTCGATGTCCCCGAAATGACGGGCAATCTCCTTGGCGGTGGTTTCTCCGACAAAGCGGATGCCCAGGGCGAAAAGGACCCGTTCGAACGGTACTTCGCGGGAAGCGGCCAGGCTCTCCATGAAGCGCGTCGCCGCCCGGTCTTTCCAACCGTCCAGCTGGACCAGCTGCCAGTTGTTCAAATCGTAGAAATCGGCGGGCGTACGGACCAGGTCGCGGGTATAGAGCTGTTCAATGGTGGCGTCGCCGGCAATCACATTCATGGCTTTGCGGCTCAGGAAATGGACGAGCCGGCCCTTGATCTGGGTCGGACAGCCGTCTGCATTGGGACAGAACCATTTGGCTTCCGCTTCGGCTTTCACCAGGGGGGCGCCGCAGTCCGGGCAGCGGGTAGGGAAGTCCGGGATGCGTGCATCCGCCGGGCGCCGGCCCAGGTCGACGGCCGTAATCTTCGGAATGATTTCACCGCCCTTTTCCACATGGACATAATCCCCGACGCGGATATCCAGCTGGGCCATCTGGTCGGCATTGTTCAGGGTGGCACGCTTGACGACCGTCCCGGAAAGCTGTACCGGTTCAAGATTGGCCACCGGCGTGACAGCCCCGGTCCGTCCCACCTGGTAGTCGATGGACAGCAGGCGGGTGACGGCCTCTTCGGCTTTGAATTTATAGGCGACGGCCCAGCGCGGGAACTTGGCGGTATAGCCCAATTTGCGCTGATAGGCCATTTCGTTGATTTTGATGACGATTCCGTCGGTCGCGAAAGGGAGGAAGTGACGCTGTTCGTCCCAATAGCGGATATAATCCTCAATCTCGTGGATATCGTGACAGATGCGCCGGTGCTCCGAGACCGGCAAGCCCCAGCTCTGGGCCGCCTTCAGGGCCGCATCGTGGGTTTCGAACGATGCGCTCTGGCTCGGGATATGGTACAGGGTGCAAATCAGCCCGCGCCGTCCCACTTCTTCGCTGTTGAGCAGTTTGAGCGAACCCGACGCGGCGTTGCGGGGGTTGGCGAAGGGGGGCTCTTCATTGCGGATTCTGTCTTCGTTCAAGCGGTCGAAGGAGGCATAGGGCATCAGAATCTCGCCGCGGATTTCAAACTCTTCGGGCCAGCCGCTGCCCGTCAGCCGGCGGGGTATGCCGGCAATGTGCAGCACATTGCGCGTCACGTCATCGCCGACGACGCCGTCTCCCCGGGTCAATGCCCGCAACAGATGTCCGTCACGGTAGGTCAGGCAGATGGCCGTGCCGTCAAATTTCAGTTCGCAGCAATAGGTGAAATCCGTATCCAGGGTTTTGACGGCCCGCTGGGCGAACTCTTCTATCTCCGTGATATTGTACGTGTTGCCGAGCGAAAGCATGGGGTAGCGGTGGGGATACTGGGCGAAGCCGTCCCGGCCCGAGAGGTCGCTGCCAACCTTCTGAGTAGGGGAGTCCGGGGTCCGGAATTCAGGGTAGGCCTCCTCCAGCGCCTCCAGTTCCTTCATCAGCTGGTCATAGTCGTAGTCGCTCATGGTGGGCGCATTGTCCACGTAATAACGCCGGCTGTTTTCCCACAGGAGCGCCTTGAGTTCCTCGATTCTCTGCTTTGCCTGGTTCTTGTCCATCACGTCTTCTGCTAAGTCAATTCTTTTTCCATTCCTAAACTCACAAATTTAGCTATTTTTTTGTATAAAATTTGACGAAAAATGGATAAATTTGCAACCGCCTTCCGGAAATTGTTTTCGTGGCAAGACATAAACTTTAACAAATATCGTATGAAAGATTCTATCATCATCCTCTGCGGTGGCGGCCCGGCTCCGGGTATGAATACCGTAGTCTGCTCAGTAGCAAAGACTTTCCTGTCTAATGGTTATCGTGTTATCGGCCTGCATGGCGGATATTCCGGCCTGTTCAGCAAGAACCCCCGTACGGAGGACATCGATTTCTTCAAAGCGGACGCGTATTTCAACCGCGGCGGTTCCTATCTGCAGATGAGCCGTTTCAAACCCACTGACAAAGATTTTGAGGAGAACTTCAACCTGGGCCTTTTCCAGGATAACAATATCAAACTGCTGGTGACCGTCGGCGGTGACGATACTGCTTCTACGGCCAACCGGATTGCCAAATTCCTGGAGGCGCGTCACTATCCGATCCGCAACATCCATGTCCCCAAGACCATCGACAACGACCTGCCGCTGCCCAACAACACCCCGACCTTCGGCTTCAACTCCGCCAAGGACGAGGGCGCTCACTTGGCACGCACCGTCTACGAAGATGCCCGTACTTCCGGCAACTGGCTGATTATTAGCGCGATGGGACGTTCCGCCGGCCACCTCGCCCTGGGTATCGGCG
>CADBPR010000008.1 GCA_902796555.1 uncultured Bacteroidia bacterium | reverse complement strand
CCATCAGTTCGGTGACGGTCTCTTCGGACAGTCGGGAGGAGGCGGCATAGCGCCGGATGGTGTCGGCGGAGACCGGCAGCGGGCGTGCGGCCTGCTTACGGGTATTTGAATGTGTTTTCATAATGCGGGTTGTTTCATATAAAAACATTCTTTTCCCGCAAAGATATAAGCATTTTTTCGGAAAAAAGCGAAGATTAAAGAAGGTAAGTAAGATTTATACGATACTTATCTTTTTTGTCAAATCTTATCCTTTTCCCGGCACGAATCGGAAAGAATTGCTGATTTGAGGGGTTGTAGAACTGTGGCAGAGACAAAGCGTCTCACTCCCCTTACTGCCCGAAATTGACGGTGCAGAAGTCCAGCTCACGGGTTCCTTTCCGGGTGGTAATGGTAAAGGAGCCGGTCAATTTTCCGCCACTGAGGTAAAGCGCCTCGGTCGAAGGGTCGTACTGGAGATTGTGCCCGATGACATTCTCCGTCGAGAAGTGATAACTGTAGTCTTCGGGTTCAGTGACTCGGCCGCTCAGCCCAACCGTATAAACCGTTGTCGGGACGACATCCTTCGTCTTGGAGCAAGTGCAGTCAAACGTATAGGAAAGGACAGCGTCAGGGTCGAACTGTTGCTTGTGTCCTCCGTATACCGGCCCCTCGTAGACAATCCGGTACGAGCCTTCGCCCGTACAGCGAAGCACCACGTCCTGGTCCATCAACGGAAGGGGAATGGTCCACTCCGCACCCGTCTCTGTCAACTTCTTTCCGTTGGTCAGGTACCGGCCCAGGGCAGGGTGGTAGTACTCCGTCTGTCCGTTGTCCAGACGGTTCATTTCCCGGGACGAAGTCGCGAACTGGCTGTTTTCCAGGTTGAGTGCCCGCACCAGGACGGAAAGGGGCGCGCTCAGGGTCATCTCTTCCAGGGCTGCGTTCTGCTGGTGCAACCACCGGGGAGAAACCAGTTTCAAGGAAGTGGAATAATCGGAATGGCAGGCGACAGCCAGCCACAGGACAGAAAGCAGAGAAAATATCTTTTTCATGATGCCGCTCCTTTATAAGTTGAAACCGATGCCGGCCCGGATTCCGCTGCCGTTGCAGCTGAAAGTGCTGCCGATACCGAATTCGGCAAATCCGTACAGCCGTTTTCCGACCCGGACGCCGAGGGGAATGACTTCGTATTGGTAAAGGGCCGCCCGCGCACCCGCCGAATAAATGCTATGGCGGCTGACGGCCTCAGACCAGCCCGGACTGTTGGTAAAAGCCCCCAAGCCGCCGCCGAAACCGGCATAGAGCATGGCAATCCCACCGACGCTCCAGCTGAATCGCAGCGAAAGCATCAGTTCGAACTGGTTGACCAAGGCCGTGCCGTCAGGCTGGTCCGTCATGCTGTTGTAGTGCTTGCCCCAGAAAGCGGTCTCCTGCGCGGAAACATGGACCGTAAGCCAGTAAAAAGGGCACCACCCCGCGTCCAGGTACAAGCCTCCGATGGAGTTCAAATCGCCCAGGTAGCCGCCGTAACGCTGATAGAGAGAGGCCGGTCCGCCGTAGGACAGATACGTTTCCCGGTATGTGATGTGGGGGAGTATGGCGGAAGTAACCCCTGCCCGGAAGTCCCATTTCCCTCTGGGAATATAGCGGGCGGATGCTTCGGGAAGGAGCAGCAGCCCGAGCAAGAGCGCAAGAAAAATGGATTTTCGTTTCATTGTTGTCATGTTTTCCACTTCCTAAGATGCAAAACAGGGCAGGAAAGTTGCTTCCCGCCCCGTCATCGGATAACAGAATCGGTTTTATTCCGGTTTATAGGAGTCCTTCAGGGCAGTCGTCTTGTTGAAGACGGGATGCTCCGGGGTGCTGTCCTTGTCGGCCACATAGTAGCCGGTACGCTCGAACTGAACGGCGATACCGCTCTTGTCCTCCAGCAAGGCCGGTTCGGCATAGCCCTTCCCGACAATCAGGGAATCCGGATTGAGGAAGTCTTTGTAGTCCTTGTCTTCCGGGACCTGGCTCATATCTGCCAGGGTGAAGAGGCGGTCATAGTTGCGGACTTCCAGTTCTTTGGCGAATGCAGTGGAGACCCAGTGGATGGTACCCTTGACAGAACGCCACTCCCCGGTCTGCGGGAGGGTCGTCTCGTCGTAGGTGCAGCGCAGTTCGGTGATATTGCCGGCATCGTCCTTGATGACTTCGTTGCAGCGGATAATATAGGTATATTTCAGCCGCACTTCTCCACCCGGTTTGAGCCGGAAGAACTTCTTCGGGGCGTCTTCCATGAAATCGGCCCGGTCGATGTACAACTCGCCCGTGAGCGGGACGCGGCGCGTGGCGCCTTCCGGCTCGGCCGGATTCAGCGGACAGTCAAACCATTCCACCTTGCCTTCCGGCCAGTTGGTAAGGGTCACCTTGACCGGGTCCTGCACGACCATATAGCGGTTGGAACGGGCGTTCAGGTCCTGACGGACACACCATTCCAGCAGCTGGATATCCATCAGCTGGTCGCGCTTGCTGACGCCGATCTTGTCGCAGAACATCCGCAGCGCCTCGGGCGTATAGCCCCGCCGGCGGACGCCGCACAGGGTAGGCATCCGCGGGTCGTCCCAGCCGCTCACCAGACCTTTCTGCACCAGTTCAAGCAGTTTACGTTTGCTCATCAGGGTGTAGGTGAGGTTCAGGCGGGCGAATTCATACTGGTGGCTCGGGAAGATGCCCAACGTCTCGATGAACCAGTCATACAGGGGACGGTGAACGTCGAATTCCAAGGTGCAGATGGAGTGGGTGATGTGCTCGATCGAATCGCACTGGCCGTGGGTATAGTCGTACATCGGATAGATGCACCATTTGTCACCGGTACGGTGGTGGGAGGCGTGCTTGATGCGGTAGAGCAGGGGATCGCGGAACATCATGTTCGGATGTGCCATGTCGATCTTGGCCCGCAGGACTTTCTCGCCGTCGGCATACTTGCCGGCCTTCATCTCGCGGAAGAGACGGAGGTTCTCCTCGACGCTCCGGTTACGGTACGGGCTTTCGATGCCGGGCTTGTCCACGGTGCCGCGGTGCAGGCGGATTTCCTCCTGCGTCTCGTCGTCGACGTAGGCGAGGCCACGCTGGATCAGCTGCTCGGCCCATTCATAAAGCTGGTCGAAATAGTCGGACGCATACAATTCCTTGTCCCACTGGAAGCCCAGCCACTGGATGTCTTCCTTGATGGAATCCACATATTCGACGTCTTCCTTGACCGGATTGGTATCGTCATAGCGGAGGTTGGTCTTGCCGCCGTATTTCTGCGCCAGGCCGAAATTCAGGCAGATGCTCTTGGCATGGCCCAGGTGCAGATAGCCGTTCGGCTCCGGAGGGAATCGCGTCATGACGCTCTCTACCTTGCCGGATGCAAGGTCGGACTCGATGATTTCTTCGAGGAAGTTCAGTTTGCGCGGTTCCTCCTGGACAGTTTTATTGGCCTCTTCCATATTGTTTTTTATTAATTGTTCGGAACATGTCTGCGCTCAGGAATGCATCCTGCTGCGCCATAAAACTGCCAAATTTAGCAAAAAAATATCATACATGATGAGGGATTGCCGTTTTTCGGCGTAAGTTTGCACAATTTCCAAATTTGTACTAATTTCGCAAGTTACTAAAACCTGACAAAATGGATCTTTTACACGAAAGACTCGCCAAGTATGACTTGCCGCAGCAGATGAAGGAAAAGGGGATCTATCCCTACTTTCGGGAAATCGTGGGCAAGCAGGGAACTGAGGTCGAGATGGGGGGACACCCTGTCCTGATGTTCGGATCCAATGCCTATACCGGACTGACCGGTGACGACCGCGTCATCCAGGCCGGCATCGAAGCGATGAAGAAATATGGTTCCGGTTGCGCGGGATCCCGATTCCTGAACGGAACGCTCGATATCCATGTCCAGCTTGAGAAGGAACTGGCCGCATTCGTCGGCAAGGAAGAGGCACTCTGCCTGTCCACCGGCTTCACGGTG
>CADBPR010000007.1 GCA_902796555.1 uncultured Bacteroidia bacterium | reverse complement strand
GCAGCTCCAGCCAGACGGTTCGCCGCACCACCGGCACCTCTTCTACCGGTTCCGGCAGCAGCTCCAGCCAGACGGTTCGCCGTACTACCGGCACGGTGAGTACTTCTTCCGGCGCCGCCGCACAGACGGCCCAGACGGCTGTCCAGAGCGGAACCAACAACGCCCAGAGCGTTCGAATCAACAACAATGTCACCCGTCGCGGGCTGGGTACCGTGACCAGCAACATGACCGAGGAACTCGGCCACAATGCGGGCCGCAACAACAGCTTCAGCACCGGAAACGGCGGCTATGGCGACCACTACCGGATGGATGACCACCACAATGTATACCGCGTACCGCCGCGCGAGCGCGACTACATGCGCTATGACATGCCGGGCTATTTCTATGGCCGTGACCCGCACTACTTCGGTTACCGGGTCGAGGTGCTGCCTCCGCGCTATACCCGCCGCCGCTATTTCGGGGTAGACTACTATTATTATAACAACGTCTACTATCGGCCGTATGCCGGACGCTACATCATCTGCCGTCCTCCGGTGGGCGTGATTATCGAGCATGCGATTGCCGACCTGGTCTTCCATACGGTCAGCTTCGCCTACTACAACAATGTATACCGTACCTACAGCGGATGGGATTCCTATTCCCGTTACATTGACGCCCAGAACCGGACCATCGCCCGGAACAATGCCATCATCGCACAGCAGAACAACCTGATTGCCATGAACCTGAGTTCCGCCCAGAACGCCTATGAGGTGGCCAACCGCCTCGGCCTGGCCCAGAGCTATGCCTATGCCAATCAGGAGTACTACTACAACGACGGTGTATTCTATATCATAAACAATGGTCAGTATCAGGTGATTACACCTCCGGCCGGAGCCATCGTGGAAGAGCTTCCGGACGACTTCGACACCATTACGCTCGGAGGGACCGAATACTACCGCGTCGATGATACGGTATACCGTGTAACGATGATCGGCGGACATCCGTACCTGGAAGTCCTGGGCCAGATGTATGGCTCCATGGCGCGCAAGTACAGCCTGTTCTGATGACAGGCGTCTTTGACTCGGGGGCGGGCGGTCTGTCCGTCCTCCGGGAAATAATCAAACTGATACCGTCCGGGAAATATAGCTATTTCTCGGACAATGCGCATTGTCCCTACGGTGAAAAATCGCCCGCCTACATTCGGGAGCGCAGCCGTATCATTACGGAGCAGCTGGTCCGGGAAGGCGCGGATATCATCGTCGTCGCCTGCAATACCGCCACCGCGGCGGCCATCCAGTACCTGCGGGACCGCTATTCGGACCCTTCCGACCCGGCTGTCCGGGAACGGGTGCTGGCCCTGACGGACGGACGGCGGGACCATCTGCTTTTCGTGGGGATGGAACCGGCTGTCAAACCGGCCGCCCTGGGAACGCGGACCGGCGTCATCGGCGTCCTGGCTACGGCGGGTACCTTGAAAGGATCCAAATACCTGACGACCAAGGGAAACTATAGTGACGGCTGCACCATCGCCGAGCATGTCGGACAAGGTTTCGTGGAACTGGTCGAATCCGGCGAACTGACCGGACCCCATGCGGAAGCGGTCGTTCGCGCGAGCCTGCAGCCACTGCTCGATGCCGGGGCGGATACCATCGTGCTGGGCTGTACCCATTATCCTTTCCTGCTGGAGACGATGCAGGCGGTGGCCGGTCCGGGCATCCGTTTCATCGACCCCGCACCCGCAGTCGCCCGCCGGCTGCAGGACCTCCTGGCCCGGGACGGCATCGCCCAGAGCGGTCCGTTGGACGTCTGTCTGCGTGCTTCCGGCCCGACCGACACCCTGTACACATTATACCAAGGCTGTTTCATGACATGAGCGATATCCTCCAAGAGATTACCCCCTTGTCGACCAAGGACTGTTTCTATATCGTCGACCGCCACAAAACCGAGTTTACCTATCCCGTACACCGCCACCGGGAGTATGAACTGAATTTCGTCGAGCACGGCGCCGGCTGCAAGCGGATTGTCGGGGACAGTGTCGAGGAAATCGGAGATTACGACCTGGTCCTTGTGGGCGGGGAGAATCTGGAGCATGTCTGGGAGCAGGGGCCTTGTACAAGAAGAGCAAAGTGATTGTTTGACATTGTATAAAAAGTATCGGTATTCGATAATATTGTACTTGTTTGACTTTTTGGAAATTGCTAATTTTGCTCTTGTGAAATAACACTGAAATGAACGCCATACGCATGGTTATAACTGTGATTGTGTTTTTGTTGCTGTTTGCCTTGTCCGCCCGGGAGAAGGCTGGGTCGCCCCTTTGCGGCGCCACAGTTGTGCGTAGGTGCTAAAAAAGTATCAGTTAAATCCTATCAATATTAACAAATCATATTATCAACAACCAATCAAGCATTATGAAGCGATATTTGTTTACTTGCCTCCTGATGTTGATGACCGGTCTCCTGGCAGAAGCCCAGACCCAGTCCGTGAGCGGTGTCGTCACCTCTTCTGCGGACAACTGGCCGCTTCCCGGCGTCGTGGTCCAGGTTCAGGGGAACAACAGCAAGTACTCCGTTACCGACCTTGACGGTAAATACGAAGTCAAGGGGGTACAAGCATCCGATGTGCTCGTATACACGATGATGGGCTACACGACCCAGGCCATCCAGGTGGGTACACGGAGTCGGATTGACGTCCTTCTCGTAGAAGAAGCGACGGCGCTCGAAGAAACGGTGGTTATCGGTTACGGTACGGTCAAGAAACGCGACCTCTCCGGAGCCGTCAGCCAAATCAAGGCGGAAGACCTCATGCAGGGCGGTTCCATCGACCTGGCCCACGGCATGCAGGGTAAAATCGCCGGTGTGGTGATTCAGCAGAGCGACGGTGCCCCGGGCGGCGGCATGAGCATCCTGGTTCGTGGCGCCAACTCCTTCACCACCAGTTCCCAGCCGCTGTTCATCGTGGACGGCATTCCGCTGGAAACCGGTTCCACGCCCTCCAATACGGCCCTGACCTCCGAGCAGGCTTCCAACCCTCTGAGTTTCATCAACCCGCATGACATCGAGAGCATCGAAGTTCTGAAAGACGCCTCTGCCACAGCGATTTACGGCTCCCGTGGCGCCAACGGCGTCGTCATTGTGAACACCAAACGGGGCCGGACCGAGAAACCGAAGGTGGAACTGACCCTGAATGCCGGCATATCCAAGATTGTCCGGCAGATTCCGGTCCTGGACGCGCATACCTATGCCTTGTATATCAACGAGCAGTATGACAATTCCCGCACCTATGAAGGGGCGATGTTCAGCACCTATCCGTACAATGGCAGCTGGTCTTACCAGACCCGTGCGGACGGCCACCCGAACTATGCCGTCGGCTCGTATTCTCCGAGTCCGGCAGATTTCCTGAAGCCGGGCTACTATTACGATGAGTACGGCAACTACGAGGAAGTCGGCAGCTCCAACTGGCAGGACGAGATTTTCCAGACCTCCTTCTCCCAGGACTACAACCTCAGCGTCAGCGGCGGTAACGACAAGGGCTATTATGCCTATTCCGGCAACTACGCCCGCCAGAAGGGTATCATCAAGAATTCCGGCTATCAGCGTTATTCCCTGCGCGCCTGCATCGGCCGCAACGTGACGAACTGGCTGCAGATTGGTACCAACTCCAGCTTCACACATTCCGTGACCGATTTCGCGAATACCCTTTCCTATAATACGGGTATCATCCGTTCCGCCATCATCTTCCCGCCGGTGTACGGGGCTGACATGGATACGAACGCGATGGACGACATCAACTGGCTCGCCGCCAACCCGGCCGCCTATGTCAACAATGCCAAGGACCAGCTGACGGCCTTCAATTTCTACAACAGTTCCTTCCTGGAAATCAAAATCTTCCCCTTCCTGAAATTCCGCCAGAACCTCGGTCTGGGCGTCAACAGCCAGGAGCGCGGTGCCTATTATGACAGGCATACCCAGGAAGGTTTCACGCCGAAGAACGGTCTGGCCAACCGGTCCAGCAACACCTGGAACAGCCTGACGGCCGAGTCGCTGCTTACCTTTGACAAGACCTTCGGTGTACACAGCATCAATGCCGTAGCCGGTTTCACGGCGGAACGCAGCAGCTGGAAGAGCGCCACGACCCTGGCCTCCAATTTCCCGGACGACCTCACCCAGGACAACGACCTGTCCCGGGCCCTGGACAAACCTACACTGACCAGCGACACCGGCATGCAGACCCTGGCCTCTTTCCTGGCCCGTGTGAATTACACCCTCCTGGACCGCTACCTCTTTACGGCCAGCGTCCGTTCCGACGGCTCTTCCAAATTCGCGGTAGGCAACAAATGGGCGACCTTCCTGTCCGGCGCCTTCGCCTGGAAAATCCACGAAGAGGAATTCATCAAGAGCCTGGGGGTTTTCAGCAACCTGAAACTGCGCGCCAGCTATGGCGAAACCGGTAACCAGGGCATCGGCTCCTATCGTTCCATCTCCATGCTGAGCACGGCCAACTATCCCTTCGGCGGCTCCATGTCCTCCGGATCCGCCCTGGTCAGCTGGCGCGGACCCGTCTCCAAGGATATCCGCTGGGAAACCACCCGTCAGTACAACGTCGGTTTGGATATGGGCTTCCTCAAGGAGCGCATCACCTTTACCGTGGACTTCTACCACAAAGTGACCCGTGACCTGCTTCAGGAAATCCAGATTCCGGCCTCCACCGGTTTCTCCAACATGCTGGTCAACAGCGGCAATGTGACCAACACCGGTCTGGAACTGACGGCCCATGCCGTGGCCATTTCCTCCAAGGATTTCACCTGGACCATCGACGCCAACATGGCCTTCAACAAGAATGTCATCGGCGGCCTGAAGGGCGACCAGTTCGCCAACCGCCTGTGGTATGCGGCGGATGACGTGTTCATCCAGCGCAACGGCCTGCCGATTGGAGCCATGTACGGCTATGTGGAAGACGGCTTCTATGACAATGAGGCCGAGGTGCGGGCTGACCCGCAGTGGCGCAATGCCTCCGCATCCGTCGTCCTCTCGAAAATCGGTGAAATCAAATATCGCGATCTCAACGGGGACGGACAAATCACGACGGAAGACCGTACCGTCATCGGCGATACCAACCCGGATTTCACCTATGGCATCACCAATACGTTCTCTTACAAGAATTTCTCCCTGAACTTCCTCCTGCAGGGGTCCCAGGGCAACGATATCTTCAACGGTACCCTGTGGGACATCAAACTGGGCAATGTGGGTAACATCACCCAGGATGCCTACGACACCCGCTGGACGCCGGAGAACAAGGCGAATGCCAAATGGCCGAAGGCCACTTCCGGCTACACCCGTACCTTCCTCCTGAGCGACCGCTATATCGAGGATGGCAGCTACCTCAAGCTCAAGAACCTGAGCCTGTCCTACCGGCTCTTCTCTCCGTTCAAGGGTGTCGAGCAGATTCTGTTCTCCCTGTCGGCGAGCAATCTCTTTACGATTTCCAAGTACAGCGGCTACGACCCGGATGTCAATGCATTCGGATCCGACTCCTCCAGAAGAGGCGTGGATATCTATTCCTATCCTGCTTCGCGGACGTTCTCGCTGGGTGTCAACTTTGTCTTCTAACCCCGGATTGTTATGAAAAAGAAAAGCATACTCTATATTTTCATGGCCCTGGCCCTGTGCCTGGGTACCGTATCCTGCTCCAAGTGGCTGGAAGAGAACCCTGTTTCCTTCATCGGTCCTGACAGCATCGAAGATTCCGAGGCAGGCGTGGATGTCTGGGTAGCAGGTGTTTACAGCAACTGGCTGGACGATATGTTCCGCTGGAGCCACTTCCCCTTCGTGCTGGAACTGGACGCCGACTATATCTCGGGCCCCGACTGGCTGATGGGCAAGATGGGTGCCGGCAACTTCCAGTCAGAAGAAATGGTAGGCAAACTCTGGAAAGGCCCGTATAACCTCATCGTCGATGCCAATCTGGCTGAACGCAAAATTGCCGAGATGGTGAATGTCGATGCGGACTACAAGAACAACGCCCTTGGAGAGCTGTATTTCCAGGAAGCCTTCTGCTATTTCCTGATGGTCAGGGCTTTCGGTGAGATTCCCTATATCGAGGACGATGTCATGAACGGCGGTGCCTATTCCAACCAGCGCCAGAGCGTCCAGACGATTTATGACCGGATTATCACGATGCTGGAGGACGCCTCCAGGCTGATGTTCTCCCGTTCCGACGCGCGCTATAAGGCGGGTCATGTGAGCGCTGCCAGCGCCGCGGCCCTGCTGGCCAAGGTGTACGCCACCATGGCTGCCGCTGCCATGCCGGAAGGCACCCCGGTGACCGTCCGGACCGGCAACGGTGACAACGCCCGTTATACGACGGAAGAAGACGGTGTCACCGTGTACAAGTACAATCCGCTGGTAACCCATATTTTCTATAAGAAAGCGGTGGCCGGCTATCAGGACATGGACAGCGCCGAGCTGTACAAGAAAGCGGCCGAGTGGGCGAAGAAAGTGATTGACGGCGAGTTCGGTACGATTGAACTGTCTCCGTACGAGCGGCTCTGGGCCGCCTCCAACCGAGACGCCTCCGAGTTCCTCTTCAATATCCAGTCGCTCAACGGCGAGACGGTCTACTGCACCCAGATTCATACCTATTATGCCGGTTACAGCGATTCCCCGGCCAGCAGCACGATTCAGTCCGGCGGCTGGGTAGGCTGCTCCTACAACTGGTACCGCCTCTTCGATGCAGATGACTACCGGATTACCCAGGGCGTTCGTCACCAGTGGCAGTATTACTACCAGACCGACTACAACGGATACTTCTACTATCCGGAGAGCCTGAAGTCTTATTATTCCACCCTGGCCGACGGCAACACCTACCAGTACACGGCCGACAGCCAGTGCCTGGCATTCACGACCAAGTACAGCGACGTCAAGGACAAGTCCGCCAACTATACGGATTCTGCCTGGCCTTTCCTGCGCTATGCCGACCTGCTGCTGATTTATGCCGAAGCACTGAACGAGACCGGTAATTCCGAAGAGGCCATGACCTATCTGAATCTGGTCCGCAAGCGTTCCAACGCCGTCCAGATGACGACGCTTCCCGGCAAGGATGCCATGCGTAGCGCCATCATCGAGGAACGCGCCAAGGAATTGGCCTGCGAAGCCGACCGTCGTTGGGACCTCATCCGCTGGGGTATCTATATCGATGCGATGAACGCCGTGATGTATGATGACGCCGGTGTCTACAAGGAGCGCTCCGAAAAGCACCTGCTCTTCCCGATTCCCCAGGAAGAAATCAACTCGAACGAGTATATCAATGAGAATAACCCCGGTTGGAACTAATTGAAAAGCAAATGTTTATGAAAACAAGATATTTCATCATCCTTGCGGCTGTCCTGGGTCTGATTTCTTGCAATAAAATCGTGACCTACAAGACGGACCTGCCTGACCGTTTTACCAACGAAGGGGCGCCGCAGATTGATTCTATTTTCGATATCCGGGACGCCAAACTGGAAACCAAGCTGACGGAAGGCTCCCTGGCCCAGATTCTGCACATCAAGGGCAAGAACCTGGCCAACCCCAAGAGCATTGCCTTCAACGGCATTGAAGCCAACCTGGACCTGTGCTACTGCGAGAAGGAAGACAGCTACATCGTCATTCCGCGCGTGCTCCCGGATGCCGTCGACAACAAAATAGTCTATACCACCGACCAGGGTTCCGCGTCCTTTGCTTTCGAAGTCAAGATTCCGCAGCTGTCCCTGGAAGGGCTGGCCAACGAATTCGCCCTGCCGGGCAGCTCCGTGCAGGTTGTAGGCGACTTCTTCGACCTCTTTGAATTCGGTGTGGAGGGTTCGCCGGCATCCATCAAAATCGGCGATACTCCCGTCCAGATTGACTCCCTGAGCGAGACCTACATGAGCATCGTGATTCCGGAAGGTACGCCGGACAATTCCCGGATTACCTTCTCCTGGGAGGATGTGACCCTGGGCAAACAGACCAAGGTCATCCCGTATCGCAACACGTCCATGATGTTCGTCAACCTGGACGAAGTCGGCTATTGGGACAATGCTATCCGTGACGCCGTCGTGACCGACGGCAGCCATGACGGCGACCCGCAGAGCCTGGGCTATACCTTCACACGGTTCAATATGCCCCTGGCAGCGTGGACCTGGTATTCCATCGGTATGGGCGGCGACTTCCCGCTGGACATCAACTGGGAGACCGAGATGGAGAATCTCGTGTTCAAATGCGAGATCTGGACCAATTCTTCCAACCCGATTCCGACGTATACCTCCGGCAACGGTGTCTTGGTGCAGTTCAATACCAAGGAGAATGTTTCCCTGGACCTGGGCGGCAGCACCTTCAATACCGGCGGAGAATGGCGGACCTGCAGCTGGCCGCTTTCCAGCGTCGCATCCGAGATGCCGGCAGCGGGCGTTTACTGGAATTTCGCCCTGGCCGTGCAGCCTCCCGTGGACTGGACCATCGACTTCGCGCTGGCCAATTTCCGTTTCGAATCCGCTTCTTATTAATCCGTGAATCCCATGAAAAAGATTTATATCCTGTTGTTTGCTGCGGCGCTCGCCTTTGCCTGTACTCCGGCAGAGAAGGAAAAGCCCGCACCGAAGACCTCCGATCCGAACAAGGCTCCGCAGGTCGTATCAACCGTGCCTGCGGCCAATGCCCCGGAAGCGGCTATCGTGGATGAAATCGTCATCACCTATGACAAGACCATCGCGCTGGCTCCCAATACGACCATCAGCGTCAATGACACCTACTACGACGATGTCGTGACCGCCGACGGTGCCGAACTCCATATTCCGGTCACCCTCAAGGGCGGCACGGAGTATACGGTGAAGGTGCTCAGCCCTTCCGTCAAGGACAGTGAAGGCAACTATGCCAACGACTATTCTTTTTCCTTTACCACGCTGGTACGCAATAACTTCAATGCGTCGGCTTTCCAGATTGACGAAGCGCCGGTAGACCCGGACGCGACCGAAGAGGCCAAGACCCTGTATGCCCTGCTCAAGGATAGTTTCGGCCAAAAAACCTTCTCCGCTGCAATGGCGGAAGTGGACTGGAACAACACCAATGCCGAAGCCCTGTATACGATGACGGGTAAATATCCGGCCATCAATACCTACGACTATGTCCACCTGAACGCCAGCCCCTGCAACTGGATTGACTATGGCGACATCACCCCTGTGACCACGTGGGCAGGAATGGGCGGCATCGTGGCGGCCGGCTGGCACTGGAACGTGCCGACGTCCAACCCGAATTCCAGCCTGGTGATTGATGTCATCGACATCGACGACCTGCAGGTCGGCGTGTGGGAGAATAGCCTGTGCCTGACCCAGGACAACATTGACTGGTACGGCGATGCCGTGGCGGCCGAAGGAATGGAGGCGCTGAAAGCCTGCATTGCCGGTTCTACCATTACCGTCTATTACACCGGCGCGACGGCGACAGCGGCCGGCGCCCCGCAGATGGCCTTCAAGAACCATAGCTGGGGCAGTATCGTGGATGCCGCCGGTAAGGATTACGGCTATTTCGACATTCCCGAAGGGGAAGGTAGCATCGTCTTTACCCTCGATGCCGTGTCCCTGTCGGAAATCAAAACGAACGGTATCATCATCGGCGGTCGCAACTTCACCCTGACCAAGGTAGCCATCGAGCATCCCAAGGCGCAGGAAGCGGCTTTGGAAGATGTGACGATTGACTTTGACGATGTGGCCGTGGGCAACTGGGAGGCAACTGTCTGCCTGACCCAGGACAACATTGACTGGTACAGCGACGCAGTGGCTGCTGCCGGTATGGCCGCTTTTGCGGACATGACGGTGGGTGCAACGATTACCGTGTACTATACCGATGCGACGGCGACAGCGGCCGGCGCCCCCCAGATGGCGTTCAAGAACCATAGCTGGGGGAATATCGTGGATGCGGCCGGTACGGATTACGGCTATTTCGACATTCCCGAAGGCAGCGGCAACATTGTCCTGACTGTCGATGACGTGACCCTCGCGGAAATCAAAGCCAACGGTATCATTATCGGCGGCCGCAACATGACCCTGACGAAGGTCGTCGTAGGATATCCTTCCACCGGCGGCGCCACCGTTGATTTTGACGACGTGGCCGTGGGCAACTGGGAGGCAGCTGTGTGCCTGACCCAGGACAATGTGGACTGGTACAGCGACCCGGTGGCCGCGGCTGCCATGGCGATTTTCAAAGAGGCGGCCCTCGGCAGTGTGCTGAAGGTCTATTATACCGATGCCCAAGAAACGGCGGACGGTGCGCCGCAAATGGCGTATAAGAACCATAACTGGGGCAGTATCGTGGATGCGGCCGGCACGGATTACGGTTACTTCGTTATTCCCGTGGGCGCCGGCAATACGGAGCTGGTCCTCGACGATGTGGTCCTGGCTGAATTGAAGGCCAACGGTATCATTTTGGGCGGCCGCAACATGACCTTGACCAAGGTGGAACTGGCGGCTCCCGCCGGCGGCGAGACCATCGAGGTCCCGTATAAGTTCTATGCCGATG
>CADBPR010000006.1 GCA_902796555.1 uncultured Bacteroidia bacterium | reverse complement strand
TTATAGGTCTCGCCCGTCTTGCCTTCATGGAAGATGAGGTCGATGGCGCGGGCATGGTCTTCGACATACAGCCAGTCGCGGACATTCTCCCCTTTTCCGTAGACCGGGAGGGGCTTGCGATGGCGGATATTGTTGATAAACAGCGGAATCAACTTCTCCGGGAACTGATACGGGCCGTAGTTGTTGGAACAGTTGGTCACCACCGTCGGCAGGCCGTAGGTGTCATGGAAGGCCCGGACGAAATGGTCGCTGGAGGCCTTGGCCGCGCTGTAGGGGCTATGCGGCTGGTATTTCAAATCCTCCGTAAAGAACTTGGTGCCATAGGCCAGATGGTGCCGGCCGGAAGAAGCCTTCGTCGTAAACGGCGGCTCGATACCGTCGGGGTCCGTCATTTCCAGGGCTCCATACACTTCGTCCGTGGAAATGTGGTAGAATCTGCAGGGTACGGAGGAGGCTGTGTCCTCTGAAACCTGTGCCACCCTCGGCATCATAAGAGGGAGGGACCCTTCAGGGAGGGGTCGCGAAGCGACGGTATCAGAGGACACAGCCTCCTCCGTCCTTCGCATCTCCCAACCCATCGGCCCCCAATAGGTCTTCGCCGCCTGCAGCAGCGAAAGCGTTCCCATCACATTGGTCTGGGCGAAGGTGAAGGGGTCCTTGATGGACCGGTCCACATGGCTTTCCGCCGCCAGATGGATGATACCGTCCACGTGCTCCTCCTGCATCAGTTTCAGCACCCCGTCGAAGTCGCAGATATCCATCTTGACAAAGCGATAGTTGGGTTTATCTTCGACATCCTTCAGGTTCGCCAGGTTGCCGGCATAGGTGAGTTTATCCAGATTAATAATCTTATAATCAGGATATTTGTTGACAAAAAGGCGCACCACGTGGCTGCCGATGAATCCGGCGCCGCCGGTAATGATAAGGGTCCTTGCGGGCATATTAGTCGCGTTTAAAAATATCTCGGGTATAAACTTTGTCCGCCACATCGTCCAGAAGGGCATCATAGCGGTTGGCGATAATGGCATCGGCCTGGGCCTTGAACGCGGCCAGGTCATTGACAATCCGGCTGCCGAAGAAGGTGGTACCATCCTCCAGCGTAGGCTCGTAGATAATCACTTTCGCGCCTTTGGCCTTGATACGTTTCATGATGCCCTGAATCGCGCTCTGGCGGAAATTGTCGGAATTGGATTTCATCGTCAGGCGGAACACGCCCACGACCACTTCTTTCTCCTTGGCCGTATCGTAGGCACTGTTGGCACTGTAATACCCGGCCCTGCTGAGCACCTGGTCGGCAATGTAGTCCTTGCGGGTACGGTTGCTGTCGACGATGGCCTTGATCAGGTTCTCCGGCACATCGTTGAAATTGGCCAGCAACTGCTTGGTGTCCTTCGGAAGGCAATAGCCGCCGTAACCGAAAGAGGGGTTGTTGTAGTGGGTTCCGATACGCGGGTCCAGGCAAACGCCTTCGATAATCGCCTGCGTATCAAGTCCTTTCATTTCGGCATAGGTATCCAGCTCGTTGAAATAGCTCACGCGGAGCGCCAGGTAGGTATTGGCGAAGAGCTTGACGGCTTCGGCCTCGGTGGAACCCATAAAGAGCACCGGGATATCCTCCTTGATGGCGCCTTCCTTGATGATGCCGGCAAAAGTATGCGCCGCTTCTTCCAGCGCCGGCTCGTCATACCCCACGATGATCCGGCTGGGATAGAGATTGTCATACAGGGCCTTGCTCTCGCGCAGGAACTCCGGAGCGAAGATAATCTTCGGGGTGACCACCTGCATGGTGCCGTCCGAAAGGCGTTCGCGATAGGAGAATTTTTCCCGGGCATGCTTCGTATAGCCCACCGGGATGGTGGACTTGATGACCATCACGGCAGCAGGATTGACCTCCAGCACCAGTTCAATCACCTCCTCAACATGGGTCGTATCGAAAAAGTTCTTTTTGGGGTCGTAATTGGTCGGGGCGGCGATGACGACAAATTCGGCATCAGCATAAGCGGCCTTCCCGTCCAAGGTGGCTACCAGGTCCAAGGGCTTCTCCGCCAGGTATTTCTCGATATAATCGTCCTGAATCGGGCTGATTTTGTGATTGATTTTCTCTACCTTTTCCGGGATGACGTCCACGGCTTTCACCGTATGATGCTGGGCCAGAAGCGTGGCGATGCTCAGGCCTACATATCCGGTACCGGCAACTGCAATTTTCATAAAAAATTCTCTTTTATTTTATCCCACAAAGGCCGCCCGGGAAGGGCAGCCTTATAATTGATGCTATTTGACTTACTTGGCTGACACGGCGGCTTCGGCTTCCAGTTCCTTGTCGATGCTTTCAAACCGCGAGCCGGCGCTCTTGAACTCCGGCACGGTACGCTTCATCAGCCGGACCATATCCGGAATCTCCACGGCGCGGGAAAGGTCTTCCAGGCGGTCTACGACGGAAGAAATATCGTCGTAGGCATATTCCCGGACCTTTGCGATGCGGATGCGCTGGTGGAAGGCCGGCAAGGTATTCTCCTTATCGCTGAGCACTTCCTCGTAGAGTTTTTCGCCCGGACGCAGACCCGTATACTCAATCTTGATGTCTTTGTCCGGAACGAAACCGGCCAGGGTAATCATCCGTCGGGCCAGCTGGTCAATCTTGACCGGGGCGCCCATGTCGAAGACGAAAATCTGGTTGCCGGTCGACATCGTGGCGGCCTCCATCACCAGGCGGCAGGCCTCCGGAATCGTCATGAAGAAACGGTTGATGTCCGGATGGGTCACCGTCACCGGGCCACCCTTGGCAATCTGTTCGCGGAAACGCGGAATCACGGAACCGTTGCTGCCCAGGACATTGCCGAAGCGGGTCGTGACGAATTGCGTCTTGCCCGTCCGTTCGCCCTTTTCGATGGCCAGGCCCAGGGACTGGACATAGATTTCGGCCAGACGTTTGGTGCAACCCATGATATTGGTCGGATTCACCGCCTTGTCGGTGGAAATCATCACCATCTTTTCCACGTCGTATTCCAGACACTTGTCCGCCACGTTCCGGCTGCCGTAGACATTCACCAGCACAGCCTCGCAAGGATTCTCTTCCATCAGCGGCACGTGCTTATAGGCAGCGGCATGGAAAACCACCTGCGGATGCCAGGTGCGGAAGGCGTAGTCCAGACGCGGTTTCTGCCGGACATCGCCGATGACGGGTACGAAGTTCAGGTCGGGGTATTTGTCTTCCAGTTCCAGGCGGAGGTAATGCATCGGGGTCTCGGCATTGTCGAAGAGGACCAGCTGTTTGACCCCGAAGGTGGTCAGCTGACGGACCAGCTCGCTGCCGATGGAGCCGGCGGCACCGGTCACCATCACCACTTTGCCGGCGAAATTAGCCTTGATTTCGTCCAGGGAAATCACGATTTCCTGACGGCCCAGGAGGTCTTCAACCTTGATTTCACGGGGCCGGATGATATTCTGACCTTCGACCATTTCGTCCACGCCCGGGACAATCAGGGTCTTTACGCTGTGCTTACTGCAGAAGGCGATTACGCCGTCTTCCTCGCTCTGGGCTTCGGTATCTTTCGAGAAGAGCACCGCATCGATGCTGTTTTCCAGGATGATGCGGCTGAGCTGCTTGTCGTTCTGGAAGTGGTACACCGGCAGACGGTCCAGGCTCATCTCGTCTTTGTTGGAGGAACGCTCCAGGAAACCGATCAGCTTGTAGTGGCTGGAGTTCTGCAGACGGACGATGGTGGCGACGGATTTGTCGGAGGTACCATAGACCAGAATGCGCTGGTGCTCATACTTTTCCTGCAGTTTGTGGTTGATGATTTCGTAGGTGACAATCATCAGCAGACGCACGGCGATGAAGAGGAAGAAGGTGAACAGGAAGTCCAGGGACCCCAGCAGCAGTATCCATCTGGTGTACAGGCCGAAGCTCGCGACCGTCACCACCACAATCAGGGCTTTCCCGAGAGAGACCAGTCCGAAGGGAATCAGGTCTTTCACGCCCAGATGGCGGATGATGATGCGGTAGGTCTTCAGGACATAGACCAGAACAGCAGTGGCTACGACAGCGGAGGTCATATACACAGCCAGCAGGCGGACCGAATAGAATCCGGCGAACAGCATATCCTTGACACCGATGATGACCACAATGGAGGCAATCACGGACAGAAGCATGTCCAACAGGGCAATGATACGGCCGTTCAAATACTTGTCTTGCAGCGTACTGATACTGAATTTTCGATTACTCATAGAGTTAGGTTTTATTACCCCCCCCCCGCGGGGAACACGGGGGCAACAACAGCCCGACGGGCGGGCCTGGGTCAATTGATTTTTTCGAGGTATTCCTGGGGGATCTGGGAGATGGCCACAATGGCGACGCCATTGACTGCGACCAGTAATTTGCGGTCTTTTTTGATGCGTTTGATGACGCCTTCCGCCCCCTTGTAGATGCCGTCCGTAACCCGCACCCGGTCGCCCCGGGTAAGGTCACAGGCAGAAGAGACACATTCGACCTGACCGCCTGCAGAGGTGACGAAGATGAACATTTTCATTTCCTCGTCATCGATGGCGGCCGGTGTGCCGGGTTTGTCGTTATAGACCATCAGCTCGCCGAGATGACTGGATTTGAACGTCTTCAGCCACGCGAGGTCACAACGGACGAAAAGCAGAGACGGGACTATCTGGACCGTCTCGTATGTGAGGCGGCCGTCAACGACTTTATCCACGGTCTTCATTGCCATATAAGTACGATATCCGGCTTTATCAATCTCTTTCCGCAGGGAAAACACCTTCCCCCGGAAGACACGCATCGCATACCAATTCCGGTCCGGATCGGACACGAAATCAAGCGAAGCTGGGAGTTGAAAGGTCGGCATCTGCACATCAAAAAAGATGGTTCACTACAGGGTCGGCTTAGGGTCCCCGAGCACAAACACAGGTTCGTCTCGGGTCCAGGCCAGGTTCTGACCGGCTGTCTTGCCGGTCCGGTCCGCCCCTATCCAAGGGCGGGGTCCGTGAACCCCCGTATTTTCTGCGTCGGAAGGGCTGTTCCGCCTGTTGCGACAGGTCTTACGGATACGGTTCCTCACGCGCGCGAAAACCATATGCAAATATACGTAATATTTTCCGTATGGCAATGTCAGATTGGAATTTATTTCGGTTCAAATTGTAAAGATTATTTCATAACTTTGTGCAAAAAGATGAAAAAGATGAGAAAACGGGTTACAATAATAAACCTGCTGCTGCCGGTCCTCGTGTTGGGGACCGCGGCTGGGACTGGGCAGGCGTTCGGGAAAGGTGCCGCGGTTGCCGGACCTTCCGCGTCCGGGGTGACTTCCGACCAGACTCCGCCGCAAGATACCGGCATCCTTTCGTATCACCCGGCCCGGACCGTGCTGCCGCGGCTGCGGACCGCGCGCAAACCGGCCGTCCGCTGGGGTGAACCGCCCGCCCGTCCGTCCCTGACCCTGCTGCAGTTTTCCGACCTGCACGGGGATGCGGAAAACCTCGGGCGGATTGTCACGTTTCTCGATGCGTATCAGGCGTTTATCGAAGACGCCATCCATACCGGCGACGCCGTTTATTGCTACTGGGACAACCCGAACGAGTTCGGAAACGTACCGGGTGCCGAGCGGATTCTGAACGTCGTGGGCAACCACGACTGCTGGAAGGGCCACAAGGTCTGGGCGGAATCGCCGCGCCCCTACGACGCCACCCAGTCGGAGGCCTACGAACTGCTTTTCACCGGTGAGAACCGCGAGGACCCGCTGGTGGCCCACTGGGGCGTGACCCAGCCGGCCGGGTTCGACAATCCGGACAGCCCGCACTGGTGCGCCTGCTATTACTACAAAGACTACCCCGAGCAAGGCATCCGGCTCATCGTGCTGGACTGTATGCACTATACGCCGGTGCAGGCCGGATGGTTCGCCGCCACCCTGGCCGACGCCCGTGCCCGCGGGATGGCCGTGGTGGCCGCCCAGCATTATCCGGCCCAGAGCGGTCTGGACGCCATTCCGGGCGGATGGTCTGACCGTGACGAGGTGTTGAACGCCGTTCCGGACCCGGGGGATGCGCAGATGGAACGGATGCCCGACGGGGCCTTCTCCACCGTAGACGGCTTTATTGAGGCCGGCGGCACCTTCGTCTGCTGGCTCAGCGGCCATACCCACCTGGATTTCATCGGGCACGTACCGGGCCACCGGCGCCAATTGCAAATCATTGCCGACAAGTCCGGAGAAGGCGACGCCTACATGCAGGAAGACCGTACGCGGGGCAGCCGCTTCCAGGACGCCTTCAACCTGGTGACCATCAACCCCAGCCGCGGCATCCTGGTCGTCGACCGAATCGGCTGTGACCGAGACCAGTACATGCGCAGCAAGACCACCTTCTGCTACGACTACCTGCGGGGCGAAGTGCTGGTGAACGAGTAAGGGGCGTCCCGGAAGAAAAAACCCGTCGCACGAAAAAGTAAAAAAAATCGTCGCAGGGTATTGTTTTTCCGAAAAAAGTTGTAACTTTGCAATCCATTCTGAGCGCGAGTGGCGAAATTGGTAGACGCGCTACTCTCAGGAGGTAGTGCCTATTACTGGCGTGTCAGT
>CADBPR010000005.1 GCA_902796555.1 uncultured Bacteroidia bacterium | reverse complement strand
GGAGTCGATGACGGAGAGGAGGCTGGGAGCAAAAGAAAATCAAGGACTTAAGTTTTACCTTAAATCCTTGACCTTGTGGAGCATAGGGGGGTCGAACCCCTGACCTCCAGATTGCGAACCTGGCGCTCTACCAACTGAGCTAATACCCCGTTTGGGACTGCAAAGATAGCAATTTTCTGAAAAATAATGCATAAATTTGTAGAAAATTAGGAATGATGCAGATCGTTATGGGAAAAAGTATCCGTAAGAATTTCCCCGTCGAGGGAATGGGCTGCGCCGCTTGCGTCGCCCGCGTAGAAAATACCCTCAAAGCCCAGAAAGGCGTCGAGCGCGCCGCCGTGAGCCTGGCGTCGAACAGTGCCCAGGTAGATTATGACCCCCAGGTAATCAGTGCCGGAGAATTGAAAAAAGCGGTGGAAGCCGCCGGTTACAACCTGCTGGTGGACGAAGACGCCGAGGCCGAAGACGAAGCGGACCGACGACGGCAGGATGCCTTCCGGAAACTGAAACAGGACGCGCTGCTGGCACTGGTGCTGGCCGGCCTGCTCATGCTCCTGTCCATGGGCTTCGAGGACTTCCCGGGCAAAGGATGGGTCCTGGCCCTGCTGGCCGCCGCTTCCCTGGCCTTCTGCGGCCGCCGTTTCTTCGTAACTGCCTGGAAACAGGCCCGTCACGGCAGCACCAATATGGATACCCTGGTGGCCTTGTCCACCGGTATCGCCTTCCTTTTCAGCCTGTTCAACCTGCTCTTCCCCGGCGTTTGGACCGCCCGCGGGCTGGAGCCGCACCTGTATTTCGAATCCTGCGCCATGATTACAGCCTTTATCCTCCTGGGCCGTCTGCTCGAGGAAAAGGCCAAGAACGGAACCACGGCCGCGATTCGGGAACTGATGCACCTGCAGCCGGCCCGGCCGGATATCCGGGCGGGACAGACGCTTGTCATCAAGCCCGGCGAGCGCATCCCCGTAGACGGACAAGTGACGGAAGGACAATCCTTTATCGATGAAAGCCCGCTGACCGGCGAGCCCTTGCCCGTGGAGAAAGGGCCGGGAGCGAAGGTATTCGCCGGCACCCTCAACGGCAACGGTTCGCTGACGGTACGGGCGGAAAAAACCGGTTCCGACACCATGCTGTCCGCCATTATCCGGATGGTCCGCGACGCCCAGGGCAGCAAGGCCCGCATCCAGGCGACGGTGGACCGGGTCGCGGCGGTCTTCGTACCTGTCATCATCGGCCTGTCCCTGCTGACCCTGCTCTGCTGGGGGCTGCTTTCGCCGGAAGACGGATGGACGATGGGCCTGCTGGCCATGGTGTCCGTACTGGTGATTGCCTGCCCCTGTTCGCTGGGCCTGGCCACCCCCACGGCCCTGATTGCAGCCATCGGCAACGCATCCCGAAAAGGCATCCTGGTCCGCGACGCCGACGCCTTGCAGACGGCAGCCCGGATTGACACGCTGGTGACGGACAAGACGGGAACCCTGACGGTCGGGAAACCGCAGGTCGTGTCCGCCCGGTGGCCGGAGCCCTCCGCAAAAGGGATGCTGCTGGGCATGGAACAGCGGTCGGAGCACCCCCTCGCCCAGGCCGTAAGCGAGAGCCTCTCCGCAGCGCAGCCGATGCAGCCGGAGCAATGGAACAATGTCCCCGGGAAGGGCCTCGAAGCCGTATTTGCAGGGAAAACCTATTATGCGGGAAACAGTCTTCCCGCCGGAATGGAAGAAACGGAAGATGCCGGCATGACCCCGGTCTATTTCCACGACGGAACGCGACTGTTGGCCGTGTTGCACATCGATGACGCCGTCCGCAACGGCGCACCCGAAGCCGTCCGGGAACTGGCGGAAATGGGAATCGCCACCCGCATTCTGACCGGCGACAAAGCGGACTCCGCCGCCCGCATGGCCCGCATCTGCGGCATCTCCCAGGTGGACGCTTCCCTGCTTCCGCAGGATAAATTACAGATAATCAAGAAATTGCAGCAGGACGGAAAGCGCGTCGCCATGGTCGGAGACGGCATCAACGACAGCGCCGCCCTTGCCCAGGCCGACCTGAGCGTTGCGATGGGAAGCGGCAGCGATATCGCCCTGCATACCGCCATGGTCACCCTGGTGGGCGCCGACTTGCGGAAAATCCCCCAGCTGGTCCGCCTGTCCGCCCGGACCAACCGCATCATCCGGGAAAACCTTTTCTGGGCCTTTTTCTACAACCTGCTGGCCGTCCCGCTGGCCGCCGGCATTCTCTACCCGGTGAACGGTTTTCTGCTGAATCCGATGGTCGCCGCCGCCTGTATGGCCATGAGCTCGGTCTGTGTCGTCTGCAACGCCCTCCGGCTACGGAAAGGATAGACAGATAAAAACGTTTCAAGTTTCAGTTATTATTGAAATTAGCTTTTTCTATTATCTTTTTGGAAAAATCATCCCAAGATTTTTTGTAAAACGTTGCAAATACATTTTTTTCTTCGTAAAATTGTAACTTGAATTTGTAGCAACAAGTTATATAACAACAATATGAAGAAAAGCACACTCCTCACCTGCCTGGCGGCGCTCTCGCTGCTGATGGCAGCCTGCACCCCGAAAGAGCAGCCCAAGCCGGATGACACGAGCAAGGAACCGGTCACTTCCGCCGACCCGAGCCAGCAGCCCCCCAGCGGGCCTGTCATCAAGGCCGAAGCCGTTACGATTGACGGTCTTGCCGGCACTTATGGTATCCCTTATACCATTGAGAACCCGGTCAACGGAAAGAAACTGTCCGCCGAGACGACCGGCGACTGGCTCTTCGGCCTCACGGTCAAGGATGCCGAAGTGAGTTTCGACGTCGAACATAATTTCCGCGCCGACCACGAAGCCACCGTCACCCTCTCCTATGAAGGCGCCGAAAGCGTGGACGTCACCGTGACCCAGCCCCGCATCACCTTCGAAGACTTCGACCTCAGCGTCAAGGAAGTCGGCTACAACACAGCGACCGCCGTCATCACTCCGAAGAAGCACAAGGGCAACTATTTCTTTGAAATCCTCTCCGTCACCGGTACCCAGAAGAAAATCGGTCTGGACACCCACCAACCGGGCGAAATGGAATATGCGGAAGGTCTCTACCAGGATGACCTCGCCTGGCTCAAAAGCGTGGCCGAGCAGAACAACCTTTCCCTGCATATGGCCCTCCATCACCTGGGCAACATGTATAAAATGACCGAAACCGGCGAGCCCATCGAGATGCCTTACAGCACCCTCAATCCCGGCGTAGACTATTTCCTGATTGTCTACGGCATGGACCATGAAGGTGTGCGGACCACCCCGATCAGCTTCCTGGAGTTCACGACGGACGAGATTCAGATGTCGGACCAGCAGCTCAGCGGCAGCGTGTCCAAGATCACCCAGAACGGGGCGATGCTGAACATCACCTCCACCGACGAGAACGGAACCTTCTACTGGACCTATATCGACGATTCCGATTATCAGACCTACGATACCAAGACCATCGCCGACAACATGATGAAGAACCTCCAGTACGACTGGAGCCAGAATTATAGCCAGTACACCTACGCCGCCTACCTGGAGGCTGTCCTGGACAAGGGCTCGGCCGCATATGAACTGAGCGAACTGCTGATGGGCACCACCTACCATATCCTGGCCTGGGGTGCCGACCTGGACGGACAAATCACGACCCAGGTATTCCACATCGCCGAGTTCACGACCCAGGTGCCGGAAGTGGAAGACCATTGCCAGTTCGACGTCACGGTCCTCAAGACCGAATCGATGGACATCAAGGTCCGCATCGTTCCGACCAGCAATACGACCCGCTACTATGTGGCCTTCATCGATGACGAGCGCTACTCCAAATTCAATGATTACCAGATGATCAACAAGATTCTGGACATGGAGAACAACCGGCTGGCGTCGGGCAGCTACGGCGCCGACGTGACCTGGGCCAACCATCCGGACCTCTTCACCGGCACCCAGGAGCTGTGGGGCCGCCGCGACCTGCAATGGCGTTTCGACCCGGAGAAATGGTACCGCCTGTATATCTTCGGTATCGATGACAAGGGCGTCCTGTCCACCGTCATCTTCCGCAAGAACCTGAAGACCGGCGCTCCGGAAGCATCTTCGATGGTCATCAAGGCCTCCCTGGTGCAATGCGACTGGCATACCGTCACCTTCCAGATGACGCCGGACAATGACAACGAATACTACATGCCGTTCCTGACGACCAAGGCCATCATGGACACCTATCGCTACAATGACGGTTCCCTGATGGAGGAGGCCATCATGGCCCAGATCCGGGACATCTACGAAGACGAAGCCAACCAGTATGTCTACAAGGGCCCGGCCCAGTTCTACACGACCTGGCTGCCCGAAACGGAATACTCCCTGATTATCTTCGGATATGCCGGAACCAACACCACCCCGATGTACGAATACACCTTCACGTCGCCGCGGATTCCTTTCGACGAAGCCAACTGCGACCTCAGCTACACCTACGAGCTGTTTATGGCAGGCGACCTGAAGAAGCTCAACGCCTCCATGTGGGAGCGTTATGACGACGACGAGTGCGTGATGAAAGTCAACATCAGCACCACCGGCGAACCGGCCCACTGGTACTGGGGTCTGTGGCCGCCGAAGGAGAACTTCGAGACCTCCGGTGGCATCGCCCACCTGATGAGCCTTCTCGTCCAGCCGGAGCTCACCGGTAACAACCTGATTGACAAGAAAATCGGCTTCCTCCGCCCGTGGTGGTACGGCGAAAGCAAAACCGAGTTCGTCACCGAAAAGGGTGAGCATCTGAACTACCGGCCCTGGTCCATCACGGCTTATGCCGACGACGGCACCGGCAAGTTCGGCCCGCTCCACTATGAGATTTTCATCCCGGTGCCCAAGCCGAAAGCGGAAGTGACAGGACCGTACGAAGTCGGTATCACAGAGGCCTATGACTTCTGGAGCGACCCGGCCGGCGCGCCTTACACCCTTGTTTCCGCTCCCAAGATTCAGTAAAAATGGAAAATAACCTGCATCATTTTTCCGGCCGTCTTCTTCGCACAAGCCTCAAAAATGATGCGGTTGTTTTTTCCAGATTCCTTACCTATCGAACATGAACAAATCGCTGATTACATGCATAGCCGGTGCAGCCCTCCTTTTCGCGGGCTGCACCGCTGAAAAATACGATGACTCCGCACTGGTCAAGAAAGTCGACGACCTGCAAGAGAAGGTTGACGGCATCGGCAACGAAGTCAATACGATGAAAGAAACCCTCCGGAAACTCCGGGAAGATGTAGACCAGCTCCAGACCGACGTCAGCGGCTTCCAAGCCATCGTCTCCAAGGTCAATGAGGCCGTCTATATCAGCGGTGTCCAGGAAATCAAGGATGCCCACGGCGGCGTTCTCGGCTACACCATCACCTTTACGGACCGTACGACCGTCACGATTTACCACGGAGAAGACGGTACGGACGGCAAGGACGGCAAAACCCCGAGCGACGGGAAAGACGGCAATACGCCCTACATCGGCCCCAACGGAAACTGGTGGATAGACGGGAAGGATACCGGTGTGCAGGCGGAAGCCAAGGACGGCATTTCGCCTGTGCTGAACGTCGTGCTGGAAGGCGATGTCTATTATTGGACCATCACGATAGACGGGAAAACCGACTATCTGCGGGATGCCGCGGGTGAAAAAGTGGCCGCAACGGCCGGCAAAGACGGCGTAGACGGCAAGACCCCGGAATTCCGGGTGACCGATGACGGAATGCTGCAGGTCACTTATGATACCGCAGAGCCCAAGACATGGACGGACCTGGGCCAGCTTTCCATCACCAGCGAAGTCCGCGACCAGATTTTCTCCGATGTCAAGGAGAGTTCCGAAGCGGTCACCTTCCTGCTGTCCGGCGGCGGCAAGATTGTCATCCCGAAAGACCAGGATTTCGTGCTTGTCTTCGGAACGACCCGCGATATGGAGATTGCGGCCGGTGCCACCAGCGAAATCCCGTATACCCTCCAAGGCGGCGACGCGCAGACGACCGTGGACGCCTTCGGCGGAGCGGACTGGCAGGCCGAAGCGGATTATGACGGCAAGACGGGCGGCAAGATTTATGTCACCGCCGGCAACGCCGCGAAAGCCAAGGTGCTGGTCTACGCTGTCGACGGCAAGGGCAGCAAGACGGATATCAAGACCCTCTCCTTCATCGGAGGCACCCTGGAGGCCGTTTATCCCGCCACGGAAGTGCCGGTCGGCGGCGGCGACGTACCTGTTTCTGTCACGACCAATGTGGCCTATCAGGTCAACGTAGACCCGGACGCCTCCGATTGGATCAGCTGGGTACAGACCAAAGCCGGCGCCGTCCGCACCGACGAACTGGTATTCACCCTCAAGGAGAACACCACGCCCGTCAAGCGGGAAGGTCAGGTCATGCTGACCGATGTGCGCGGGGCCGTCATCCAGACCCTGGTTTTTGTCCAGGAAGCCGGGAACTATACGGTTCCGACTTTCCCGGACGCCAATTTCAAGAAATACATCCTGAGCCGCTATGACAAGAACGGGGACGGGACGCTGTCCGCCGAAGAGGCCGGCGCCGTAACCGAGATTTCCTACAAGGAGACCAACCCGGCCTATTATTGGGAAAGCGGCGACGGACCCGTTTCTTCCTTCGAAGGCGTGGAGGCCTTGTACAACCTCACCTCCTTCCGTTTCGAGGTCTTCTCCGGAGCGTTCGAGTCCAGCGTATCGTCCATCGACCTGCGCAGCAACAAAAAGCTCGAAAGCGTCTATGTCATCGACAACAAACTCGCGGAACTGAAGCTCGGCGGACTGGCCCGCCTGCGCAGCATCACGATTGGCAACTGCAGCGGCATCACCGCCCTGGACCTGAGCGGAATGACCGCCCTGACAAGCCTCAGTGCCTACAATACGGGCCTGAAGACGGTGAACCTCACAGGCTGCCCGCAGCTGACCTCGCTGGCCCTGTACGGCTCCAAAATCAGCTTCCTCAACACCGCGGGGAATCCTCTGCTGCGCTCGGCATCGGTCGGCTGCGCCACCCTGCTGGGCTTCGATTTCAGCAAGAATACGGCCCTCACGTCCCTCTCCCTGGACAACGTGCAAGTGGAAGAAGCCGACTTCTCCGCCCTGACACTGCTGACGTCCTTCAGCGCCAACGGGTCCAAACTCAAAGACCTGGACCTGAGCCACAGTCCGCTGCTGAAATCTGTGTCGATGCGGGAGAACCGCGTGTCCACCGTGGATGTGTCCGCGGCCGACCGCCTGGAGACCCTCAACCTGCAGTCCAGTCCCGTGCTGGCGGAACTCCGCCTCTGCGGCAGCGATTTCGTCCGCGAGAAGGTCGCTGCACGCGCTTACGACTACCCGACCGGCAACTGGTGGGAGGACGAGAAATACCACGAAGTGAAAGTCATCTTCGGGGACTATGAAGAGCCCGTCATCGACGACTATGCCGCCTGCATCGCCGACGAATTCGTCCGCAAATACATCACGGGCAAGTATGACACCGACGGAGACGGCAAACTCAACGATGAAGAAGCCGCGAAGGTCACCCGGGTAGACCTCTCCGACATGGCGATGAGCGAGCTGACCGGTCTGGAGAATTTCCCGATTGAGGAACTGAACCTTTCCGGCAACAAACTGACCGGATTCAACGCGGAGAAATTCACGGCGCTGCGGCAACTCGACCTCAGCGACAACCTCCTGACCAGCGTTGATTTAAGCGCGGCCAAGGCGCTGACGGACGTGGACCTGAGCCACAACCGTCTCAGCGGCAGCATCGGATACAGCCAGATTCCGTACAACAACCTGACCCGCCTCAACGTATCCGACAATCCGGAGCTGGTCTTCTCGCCGTATCTGATGGACAAGCTCACATATCTCGACATGAGCTGCACCGGGGCGACCAGCCTGAGCGGAACGGCTTCCCTGGGCAATGTCAAGACCCTGAAACTCAACGGTTCCCAAATCAGCGGAAGCCTCAGCCTCAGCGGCGCCAAGTCTCTGGAGGTCCTGGACATCCGCAACACGGCCATCACCCAGATTGACGTGACCGGCGCAGCCGCCGGCGGAACGCTGCAAAGCATTCTGGCGAAGGGCTCCCAGCTGACCCTCATCGTTATCGGCAGCGGCAACAGTCTGGCAGAAGGAGTGCTGAGCGACAAGGAAGGCGTCAACATCCTGGATGCCGCCAACCCGACCCGCGAAGTCATTACGGACCGTTGGGGCTATCTCTCCGGGCTTCAGGCCGGAGACCATGCCGAAGTGGCCAATCTGACCATCAATTTCGCCACGCAGACGCAGGGATTGGTCATTGAAGCCGGCGGCAGCGCCTCCTTCACCGTCAAAACGACCAAAAAGAAGGCCTCCTTCTTCGCCATCGGCGTGGGCGGAACCCCGCAGGTCACCCTCAGCAGAAGTTCCGGGAAGGCGGTGCTGACGCCGGCCACGGACAATGCTTCCTGGGGTACGGACAAGAGCCTGACAGACAATCCGTTCACGGTCCGCCAGAACGCCAAGGCTTCCCAGGACGAACGCAACCTGGTCATCGACGGCAACGACGACTGGTACTTCTTCAATTTCTGCAAGCCGTACACGACGGAGACGGCCTTGACGGCCGGTGAGACGGTGACCTTCACGGTCAGCGGTAAGACCGGTGAAAAAGTGATTATTTTCGGTATCAATCTGGGCGGCCGCGAGGCCGACGAAGGATAAAAACAATGAGAACCAAGTATTTACTCAGTTTAGTGATTCCGGTCCTGAGCGTGTCCCTCGCTTGTACGCGGGTGACGGAGGGCCCGGACACGCTTCGGGATACGCCCTTGACCAAGGCGGTCAATACGGCGGACCATGCACTGCCGGGCGGGCTGCTCGTCAAGCTCGTACCCGGTGCCGAGAGCCCGGAGGTCGCGGCGGACTATGCCGTCCGTCCCGTCTTCCCCGCCACCCCCGGCAAAGAGGATGTGGAAAAGAAATACGGACTGGACCGTTGGGTGACCGTTGCCGTACCGGTGCCGGAAGAGATGGCGGGCGTCGCCCGGCGGCTTCAGGCGGACCCGGCCGTGGAGCGCTTCCAGTATGGGGTCGCCCTGGAACAGCCCTTCGCCAAGGACCGTGGCCCGGCCGTGGCGCAGACCAAAGCGGGCAGCGACCCGGTCTCGTTCAACGACCCGCTTTTCCGCAACCAATGGTTCCTCTACAACAACGGTAACAAGAACCTGTACGGCGCCACCAATCTCGAAGGGATGGACGTCAATATCCGGGACGCCTGGCGGCTCAATGCCGGAGACCCTTCCATCATCGTGGCCGTCGTGGACGAGGGCGTGAAATACACCCACCCCGACCTGGCCGCCAATATGTGGACGAACAGCGGCGAGATTCCGGACAACGGCATTGACGATGACGGGAACGGCTATGTGGATGACATCCACGGCTACAACTTCCAGGCGGACGGACCCGTCAGCTGGGGAAAACCGGGCGATGAAGGGCATGCCACCCATGTGGCCGGTCTGGTCGCCGCCGTCAACAACAACGGCATCGGCATCAGTTCGGTGGCCGGCGGGTCCGGTAAGGGGGACGGCGTACGCCTGATGTCCTGCCAGATTTTCTCGGCCGGCAAACAGGACAACCTCGCTGCTTATGCCCGCGCCATCAAATATGCCGCGGACAACGGCGCCAGCGTGCTCCAGTGCTCTTTCGGCGAGAATTCCGGACGCTTTGTCAACGACCGGGGCTGGTCCGATGTCCAGACCATCGAGAAGGACGCCCTGCTGTATTTCCGCGACCCGGCCAATGCCAACAGCGGCGTGACCGACGGCAATATCATCATCTTCTCCGCCGGCAACAACCATGGCGCGATGGCTTCTTATCCCGGTGCCTATCACGAGTTTATCTGCGTGAGCGCCATCAGCCAGGACGGACTGCCCGGCTGGTATACCAATTACGGCCCGGGCGTGACGATTGCCTCTCCGGGCGGGGACAACAAGATTGAGGGCATCACCATGCTGTCGACCGTTCCGAACGAGTCCGACCCGGACAAGCAGGACTACGGCTATATGCATGGCACGTCCATGGCAACCCCGGTGGTGTCCGGCATCGCGGCCCTGGGCCTGTCCTATGCCAAACAGCTGGGCCGCCATTACACCCGGGAAGAATACGAATCCCTGATTCTTTCCTCCGTCAACGAGCTGGATTCCCGCTTGACCGGCACCAAAATCGCCGGCACGGTCACCCTCAACCTGGCGGATTACAAAAACAAGATGGGAACCGGCGTAATTGACGCCTGGAAGGTTATGATGAACATTGAGGGAACCCCCTTCGTACAGGTTCCCAAGGGGAAGGAGACCGCCCTGGACCTGCGCATCTGGTTCGGAGACGATGCCGCCTCCCTGACCTGGCTGGGCATTGAGATTGATCCGGCCGACCGGGAAGCCCTGGGCATCGAAGGGACCCCGACCACAGCGGACGGCCAGCTGAAACTCACCTGCACCAAGACCGGCTGCGGCCGGCTGACCCTGCGCGCCATTGCAGGCGGTCCCACCCTGGGCGGAGACGATGCCGCCGGCGGCAAGGAATTCGCGCGTACGGTCTCATTGATATCGCGTACAAACACCAGTAAAAGCGGAGGTTGGTTATGAAAAAGATGCTTGCGATTCTGATGCTGGGAGCCCTGCTGCTGGGCTGCAACAAACAGCCTGAGGAGCCCCAGCCTACGCCTCAGCCTGAAACACCCGTGGCCACCCTGGAAGAGCGCCTGCCCGGCGACTGGGAGCTGGTGTCGATAGACGGGGTTTCCCCTGCCGGCCTGAGCGTGTGGATTCGTTTCAGCGACAAAAAGGGCTTCGACCTGTGGCAGCGTTCCGACCCCACGGCCCAGTTCGCCCATTTCTGGGGCACCTGGACACTGGACGGGGACGCCATGTCCGGCACCTATGTAGACGGAACACCCTGGGCGGCGGCCTATACGGTTTCCCTGGAGGACGACCGGCTGGAACTCGCCGCAGGAGGCGAAACCTCCATCTTCCGCCGCGGCACCGTCGGAGCCGATGTAACGGACCACTGCTATACGCAATAATTTGCCGATTCTGCTTCAAAACCGTCACAATTTGTGGCGGTTTTGTTGTTTCATTTCTGATAATTCCGTAAATTAGCGAGAATTTTTAACCTTCGGGATACCGTCCCGAAAAGAACAACCACATATTGCAATGAAACCCATCATCGAGTGCGTACCGAACTTCAGCGAAGGCAGGGATAAGGCTGTCATAGACGCGATTGTCGCCGCCATCGCCGGAGCTTCGGACGTCAAAGTCCTGGATGTCGATCCGGGCGAAGCCACCAACCGTACTGTCGTTACTTTCGTCGGCGAACCCGACGCCGTCTGCACCGCCGCATTCGCCGGAGTGCGCAAAGCCCAGGAATTGATAGACATGCGCCAGCATCACGGTGCGCACCCGCGGTCGGGAGCCTGTGATGTCCTGCCGCTGATCCCCGTGTCCGGCATTACGCTGGAAGATTGCGCCGCCCTGGCCCGCAGCCTGGCCGAAAAGATATACCGCGAGCTGGGAATCCCCTGCTACTGCTACGAAGCGGCCGCCTTCACCCCGGAGCGCAGGAATCTCGCGGTCTGCCGGGCAGGCGAATACGAGGCCCTGCCGGAGAAAATCGCCGACCCCGCCCGCAAGCCTGATTTCGGTCCCGAGGCCTATAACGACACGGTCGCACGGGCCGGCGCATCCAACGTCGGCGCCCGTAACTTCCTGATAGCTGTCAACTTCAACCTCAATACGACCTCTACCCGCCGCGCGATGGCCGTCGCCTTCGACGTGCGCGAAAAAGGCCGGAAAGCCCGCGAAGGCGGGTCCCTCACCGGAAAGGTGCTCAAAGACGAAAACGGCCGGGACCTGTGGATTCCCGGTACCCTGAAAGGCTGCAAGGCCATCGGCTGGTACATCGACGAATACGGTATCGCGCAGGTGTCCATGAATATTACCGACATCGACACGGTGCCCCTGCACGTCGCTTACGAAGAGGTTTGCCGCGCCGCGGCCGCCCGCGGGCTCAAGGTCACCGGCGTGGAAATCGTCGGCCTGGTCCCGAAGCGCGT
>CADBPR010000004.1 GCA_902796555.1 uncultured Bacteroidia bacterium | reverse complement strand
TAGCACAGGTGGCCATGGGCGCAAGCCCCGTTCAGTACATGAACGCCATCAAGGAGGCGGAGGCCTATGACGGACCGTCCCTCATCATCGCGTACTCCCCTTGTATCAACCACGGTCTGAAGGCCGGTATGGGCCTGAGCCAGAAGGAGGAGAAACTCGCGGTCGAGTGCGGATACTGGCATCTGTACCGCTACAACCCGCTGCTGGAAGAGCAGGGCAAGAACCCCTTCACCCTGGATTCCAAGGAACCCGACTGGACGAAATTCCAGGACTTCCTGAAGGGCGAGGTGCGTTTCGCTTCCCTGTACAAGCTCTTCCCGGACCATGCCCAGGAACTGCTGGACAAGACCGAAGAGTTCGCCAAGGTACGGTACAATACCTACAAGCGGCTCGCCGGAAAAGAATAAAATGTACTGATGCAAGGGACCGGCCGCAAGACCGGTCCCTTTTTTTATATCTGCCATGAAACGAATCCTCGCAATGGCCGCCCTCCTGGCGGCGCTGGTCCTGGCGGGAGCACCCGCCCAGGCTGCCAAAAAACGGAAACCTGTCCCGCCCACCCGGATGCTGCTGCTTTACCCGGAGGGACAGAATGTCGACAAGGGCATCGAAGAGAACGGTGTCGCCGTCACCCTCGGTCCCGGTGAGTCGAACGGATGCACGCAGGCCGAGACCCTCAACGACTGGGGCGACCGGGCTTTCATCGGGGACAGCGCCCGCATCTATCTGTATATCCCGAAAAAATGCAACGGCCAGATGGTCGTCGTCTGTCCCGGCGGCGGCTACTGGATTGTGTCTTCCCGCAACGAGGGGCATTATGCGGCGGACTACCTGATGGAGAAGGGTATCGCCGTCTGCGTCGTTTATTACCGGCTGCCTTACGGCCATTGGGAAGTGCCGCTGCGGGATGTTCAGAATGCGTTCCGTTACTGCCGCGCCCATGCGGCGGAATGGGGTGTGAAACAAATCGGCGTCATGGGATTTTCCGCCGGTGGCCATCTGGCGGCTTCCGCCTCCACCCTGTGGACGGACGAAGTCACGCGTCCCGACTTTTCCGTGCTCTACTACCCTGTCATCACCTTCGGGCCGCTCACGCACCAGGGCACCCATGACCTGCTGATCGGCAAACGGGCGGACTGGGACGACAAAGAACTGAGCGTCACGGAATATACGCGCCGGATGGAGCAGTATCAGTCCCTGGAGACCCGCTATTCCCTGGAGAACCAGGTAACGCCCCGCACGCCGCCGACGCTGCTGCTGGCTTCCACCGGCGATACGACCGTGCCCGTGGAAAACAGCATCCTGTATTACAATGCGTTGCGCGCCAACGGTGTGCCGGCCGAGATGCACCTGTATGCCCGGGGCAATCACGGTTGGGGCTTCACGACCCTGCGGTTCGGGAATGTCGACTATATGGCGGCGGACCGGGAAGCGGTTCACGCCGACCTGTTCCACTGGCTAGAAGAAATCCATACGGGGGAATAGGATTCTGCTACAACTGGTCCTGCAAAGCTTGCAGCAGGAGTTTATAGACCTCCTTCCCGGCGAATTCGGGCAAAGGATTGCAATGAATGTCAAAGGCGTACTGGGGCAGCTGCACCGGCAGTTGAATCAGTGCGCCTGACTGTATTTCCGCCCGGACGGCAAAGGCCGGCAGAATCCCCACCAGGGAGACCGAGCCTCGGACCATGGTCTTGATGGACTCCGGCGAAGCGGAACAGACTGCGACGCGGGCCGTCAGGTCGGGCGTCAGAAAAGGTGCATAGCGGCTCCAGATGGCGAAACGGTTGGACACATGCACACCGGCGATGGTGGAAAAGGGTTTGGCGTCACCTTCCAGGGCGGCGACCAGGGACCGGTTGAGCGGCGAGGCCACCAGGACGGCATCCATCACGCCCAGCAGGCGGCTCTCCCCTTCAAAATCCATCGTCTCGGGGCTCGGCCGGACGGAAATCTCCACGTCCGCGTCTTCGGGTTTTCCGAAATGGCTGCCGGGCACATCAGCCGGCACCTCCGGCTGCTCGAAGACCGAATCGGGCATTCCGCTTCCGGTTTTCAACGGGCCTATCTCGAAGGCCAGTTCCGGATGGGAAGCATAGAGGGTGAGCAGGGTGGCCGGCAGCACATAGGAAGCAATCACTTCGTCGGCCCCGATCCGGACCGGACGGTTGAAGGTCAGCCGGCCCTCGGGACCGAACATCGCCCCGGCCGCATCATACCAATACAGAATCTTTTCGGCATAAGCCTTGAACGCCATTCCTTCGGCTGTCAGGCAGGCTTCTCCGCGCAGACGCTGCAGCAATTGGACGCCCAACTGCTTTTCCAGGCTCGTGACACTCTGGCTGACGGCCGGCTGGGAAATATCCAACTCCCGGGCGGTCAGCGTAAAACTGCCCGTCCGTGCCACCGTCAGGAATACCCGCAACTTAAAATCACCCAGCATAATCGCAAAGTTAGTGAAATTCCGCGAAAAAACTTGTAGATAAAAAGAAATGGCGTTAAATTTGTGAATAGCTATGGGGTGAGAAACCTGGATTTTGATAAATTTTTATTGTTTTTCAATAATTATTTTTATATTTGCAGAAACAAACAACTCAAAACCATTACGTATATGAAAAAAATGATTCTGTCGCTTGCTGCCGTGCTGCTCACCGCCGGTGCGCTGTTCGCCCAGCAGGCCATGCAGCAACTTCCGCTGGATGAGGCCGTCCGCAAAGGTACCCTCGACAACGGAATGACCTACTACATCCGCCACAACAATCAGCCGGAAGGCCGGGCGGAATTCTATCTGGCCACCCATGTGGGTGCCATCCAGGAAGCGCCCGACCAGGACGGTCTCGCCCACTTCCTTGAGCACATGTGCTTCAACGGAACGAAGAACTTCCCCGACAAGGGCATCCTGAACTGGCTGCAGAGCATCGGCGCCTCCTTCGGCGGCAACGTCAATGCCTCCACCGGTGTCGAACAGACCATCTACATGCTCAACAACATTCCGCTGGTACGTCCCACCGTCGTGGATACCTGTATCCTCATCATGCACGACTACTCCCACTTCGTCACCAACGACCCTGCCGAAATCGACAAGGAGCGCGGTGTGATTCTGGAAGAGAAACGGACCCGCAACAGCGCCCAGTGGAGAATGCGCGAAGCCGCAGGCAAATATATCTACGGTGACACCAAATACGCTACGACCTCCGTCATCGGTACGGAAGAGCAGCTGAAGACCTTCAAGCCGGAAAGCCTCGTCAATTTCTACGAGACCTGGTGCCGTCCCGACCTGCAGGCCCTGATTGTCGTCGGTGACATCGACGTGGACTATACCGAGAAGCGTATCAAGGAAATCTTCGCCGACATCCCCGCCCCGGTGAATCCCAAACCGAAGGACGTCATCACCATCCCGGACAATACGGACCCCATCATCGGCATCATCACCGATCCTGAAGCCAACGGTACTTCCGTCAACGTTCTGTGGAAGAGCGAACCGATGCCGGTGGAAATGAACAACACCGTGCCCGGCTTCATGACGAACATGCTGAAATCCATCATCATGAACATCATGGGCGAACGTCTGGAAGACATCGCCGCCGACCCGAAGGCTCCTTTCCTGAACGGTTATTTCTATATAACGGAACTCTGCGAGACCCTCGAAGCGGTCTACGGCGGTGTTTCCGCCCGTGAGGGAGACGCCATCAACGCGTTCAAGGGCTATTATACCGAATGCCTCCGTCTGCAGAAGTACGGATTCACCGACGCCGAAGTCGAGCGTGCCAAGTCCGAACTCCTCTCCCAGTTCGAGAAGAACGCCAACGAGGCCGACACCCGCAAGAGCCCCGAACTGGTTCATGAACTGATTTACAACTTCTTCCAGAACCAGGCCGTTCCCGGACCGGCTCTCGAACTCCAGCTCGCCCAGAGCATTCTCCCGATGCTGAACACCCAGGTTATCAACCAGGTCGCCCAGCAGGTGATTACCCCCGACAACATGGTGGTCATCTACCAGGCCCCTGCCAAAGAAGGGCTGAAGCATCCCACGGAAGACGACTTCCGCAAAGCCATCGCCGAGGTGCAGGCTTCCGACATCAAAGCGGCTGAAGGCGAAGACCTTCCCGAGTCCTTCCTGGACCCCGCCAGCCTGAAGGGCGGCAAGGTCAAGAAGAGCAAGGCCGGCATCTACGGCAGCACTGAATGGACCCTCAACAACGGCGTCAAGGTGATTCTCTATCCGAGCGACTTCGAGAAAGACCGCATCGCCATCGATGCTTATAAGAACGGCGGTATGTCCGTCATCGCGGAGAAAGACCTCTCCAGCTTTGATGACAGCGTCATCGGCGTGTTCCAGCAGAACAGCGGCGTATCCTCCTTCACCGGCACCCAGGTCAGCAAAATGCTCGCCGGCAAGCAGGTCTACGCACAGCCGTTCATCGACGGCATGCGTCACGGCGCCTACGCCCAGTCGACCGTCAAGGATATCGAGACCGCGTTCCAGCTCCTCTATCTCGAATTCACGGACCCGCGCTTCGACCAGAAGGAATACGACAAAGGCATGGAAATGCTCAAGTCCCTGATTCCCAACTATATCAACCAGCCGAACTACAAGTTCAGCCAGCGCGCCGTCGAGACCCTGTACGGCAAAGACAACCCGCGTCACAGCATGATCAGCGAGCAGACCCTCAAGGAGGCCAACCTCAAGACCCTGGAGCGCGTCTACCGCAAGCAGCTCTTCAAGGATGCCGGCGGTCTGACCGTCATCATCACCGGTGACTTTACGCCCGAAGGCATCAAGCCCCTGGTCGAGAAGTATATCGGCTCCCTGCCGAAGGGCAAGGCCGGCAAGTGGGTGGACAACAACGACGAAATCCTGCCCGGCAAGCGTACCGTAGACTTCAAGGTCCCGATGGAGGCCGCCAAGGTCACCGTCGCCCAGGTCTACTCCGCCCCGATGAAGTTCAGCTATACCAATGATGCAGCCCTCGATGCCGCCAGCTATATCCTGGACATGCGTTATGTCACGTCCCTGCGGGAAGAAGAAGGCGGCACGTACGGTGCACACAGCAACGTCTCCCTCAACCGCATTCCGAAGGGCTTCGCGACCCTCCAGGTGATTTTCGACACGAACCCCGAGTCCGCTGACAAACTCCGGACCCTGGCTACGGATGGTCTGAAGGCCTTTGCCGAGCAGGGACCGACCGCCGAAGAGTTCGACATGGCCGTGAAGAACCTGCTCAAGAACATCCCCGAGCAGCGTATCACCAACCGTTACTGGGCCGGTATCCTCCGTCAGTACAATGACTACGGCGAGGACGCCAACGCCGAACGCGAGAAAGCCATCAAGGCCCTCACCCCCGCCGATATCAAGCAGGTGCTGCAAAGCCTGCTCGGCGCCGGCAACTACGTCGAGGTCGTGATGCGTGCCGAATAAGGCAACGTCCTGATACAGAAAATGTCCGGCCTTTGCAGGTCGGACATTTTTCATGGATGGAGGGTTGCAAGACTACTCCTCAGGAGCGATGGCACCGGTGGGGCATACGCCTGCGCAGGTACCGCAGTCAATGCAAACGTTGGGGTCAATCTTGTACACGTCGCCCTCGCTGATCGCGCCGACAGGGCATTCTCCGATGCAGGTGCCGCATGCAACACATACATCCTCTGCAATTTTGTGAGCCATTTACTTATCCTTTAAATTGTTAGTGAATTCTTCCGTAACATGCCGCCTGGGCAGCATCCGAAAACTGTGCAAATCTAAGATTTTTCTTGCAGAAATTCAAAAAAAGGTCGGATATTTGCAAAAGGAAATATTGTTATGAAACATTTTTTTACGCTCATCGCCTTGTTTGCCGCGCTGACGGTTTCTGCCCAGACCCGCAGCACCGGCACCGGCGTAACCATTGACGGACGGGTGGAACTGGACAAGACCACCCATGATTTCGGGGATGTGCTGACGGGCAGCGGCCCGCTCAAATGCACCTTCACGGTCAAGAACATTTCCGACACACCTGTGGTCATTTACAATGTCGCCAAGTCCTGCGGCTGTACGGATGTGGAATGGACCCGGGAGGAAATCGCGCCGGGCGCCTCCGGAAAAATCAGTGCCAGCTACACCAACGATGAAGGCCCCTACCCCTTTTCCAAAACCCTGACGGTCTATCTTTCGGACGTGCGCAAGCCGGTTATCCTGCGCCTGCGCGGAACGGCCCGGAGCAAGAAGGTTCCCCTGTCGGAAATGTATCCTGTCCACCTGGGCAACCTGGGCCTCAAGGAGCAGGAAATCGCAGCCGGCAACATGACCCAGGGCAGCGAACGGAGCGACCTCATTACGATGGCCAACATCGGTAGAAAAGCCATCATCGTCCGTTTTACGGACATATCCGACGGGCTGACGCTGCGCCCCGAATCGGTCGAAATACCGGCCGGGGAAACCGCCTCCGTATCCTATACCGTCAGCTCTTCCCGCCAGCGCTGGGGGCGCAATATCTATTCCCTGACGCCTGTCGTGAACGGGGTCCGGCAGAAGCCGCTGTCCCTCTGGGCCTTCACCAAGGAGGATTTCTCCGACTGGAGCAAGGAACGGCGTGACCGGGCTGCGCAGCCCATGTTCGACGAAAGCACCGTCAACCTGGGGGTCATCAGCGGAAAGGCTGAGATTCCGGTCACCTTTACGTTCAAAAATGCCGGAAAGAGCCCGCTGCATATCTACAAAGCGGATGCGGACGCGCCCGCCCTGCAGGTTTCACCGATTGCCGATACGCCCGCCGGCGGCAAAGGCCGCATCACGGCCACCCTCCGGCCGGAAGACCTTCCCAAAGGCGAATTTCTCATCGTACTGACGCTCACGACCGACACCCCGCTGCGCCCGATGGTCAATCTGTTTGTTGCCGGCGCAAAAGAATAAACGCCGATCCTTTCAATAGGAACGTGAAGGGGATGACCAAATTTGGTCATCCCCTTCACGTTTTACAATACCGGTCTGAGCCTACTCAGAGATGATATAGACTACCTGCGCTTCGGTCGTCCGCTCGAAGGCGTCCGTCACGGCGAAGGTGAAGGTCAGCTGGGTGTTGGCATTGGCACGGTTGGCAATCTTGCCGAGCAGGTCGTTCAGTGTCAGGGTCGCCTCCTTGACCTTGAGGGCCTCGCCGATTTCCTGGCCGAAGTTGAAGTCCTTGACGAACTTGTTGCCGATGAGGTCGAGGATAACCTTCTCGCCGATGACATTGACCTCCATGTTGCCGGCCAGCCAGGTGTTCACTTTCTCATTGTTGGAAGAAACAGTCAGCAGGAATTTCTCGATGGTGGCCGGAGCGGTAATCACGAACTGGGCGGGTACGGTGGCCACGTCGGCCGTCTTGAAGGAGAACGGCTTGGCCATGTCATTGTCCGTCCATACGATTGCGGGCTCTGCCGTCCAGTGGAAGCGGACCGTCTTGCGGGCCTCTTTGCCCACGGCGTCCTTGACGTAAATATTAAACGTGAATTCGTCGCCGTCCTTGGAAGGATAGCCCTTCAGCAGGGTGGTAACGACCGTGTTCAGGTCGATGGCCACGCCCTTGGTATTCTTGACGGCACCCAGGCCGAACGCACCGGCGGTCTTGGTATCGTTGACGAGGTCCATGACACCGTTCTTGGTCTCCGTGGCCCAGTTGGCCTGGACACCGACATAGGTGCTGTTGAACGCCGTGGCGACCATGATGCTCGGAAGCACCGTCTCAATCGTCAGAATGTCAATTCCTTCTTCAGCGGTAATGGTCATCTTGGTGTACACCTTGCTGCCGATTTCCACCATGTCACCTTCCACTGCCCACGTAATGGCCGGAGCCGTCGTATCCTGGACAGGCTGTTTGTTTTTCTTGCAGGAAGCGGCGCCGAAAACCATCAGCGCAGCGGCAAGAGCATAAAAAAATTTCTTCATAGTCTTGTTATTTTTACGTTACTATTTTCGATTTGGCCACTTTCCGCCGTTTTTGACCACTTCGCGGTGTCGGTCGCGGAAATTATGCGAAATTACTCAAAAATTTTGTAAATTTGCAAACTTAGGAGAAAAATGATATGGCTCAGACGTCCAATTATACTGACGAAAACATCCGCACCCTTGAAGGCGTGGAGCACATCCGCAGACGGCCCGGCATGTACATCGGCCGCCTCGGCAATGGCGACAACCCCGGGGACGGCATCTATGTCCTGCTGAAAGAAATCGTGGACAACTCCATCGATGAGTATTCCGCCGGCTTCGGCAAGCAGGTACAGATTACCATTGAAGAAGGAACCGTGACGGTCCGCGACTTCGGCCGCGGCATTCCGCTGGATTCCGTCGTCAAAGCCACCAGCAAACTGAATACGGGCGGCAAGTTCGACGACGCCGCGTTCAAGAAATCCGTCGGTCTGAACGGTGTCGGTACCAAGGCCGTCAACGCCCTTTCCGCTTCTTTCTATGTAGAATCTTTCCGCGACGGGCAGAGTTCCTGGGCGGAGTACAGCCAGGGCGTGCTGACCGGCAGCGGGCGGCGCGAAGGCACCGGTGAAAAGAACGGGACCCTCACCCGTTTCACGCCTGATACGGACATGTTCGGGAAATACGCCTTCAACATGGACTACGTCGAAACCATGGTGAAGAACTATTCCTATTTAAAGAAAGGCCTCACCCTGGTGCTGAACGGTACGCCGTACAAATCCGAGAACGGCCTGCTGGACCTGGTCAACGAGAACCTCTCCGAGACCCCGCTCTACGCGCCGATTCACCTGGAAGACGACGACATTGAAGTGGTCATCACCCACGGCAACTCCTACGGCGAGAACATCTCCTCCTTTGTCAACGGACAGAACACCCGCGACGGAGGGACCCACCTGGCCGCCTTCCGCGAGGCCATCGCCAAGACGCTCAAGGAGTTCTACAAAAAGAATTACGCCCCGGAGGACTGCCGGCAGGGCGTGGTCGGAGCCATCAGCATCCAGATTCAGGAACCCAATTTCGAAGGCCAGACCAAGACCAAGCTCGGGTCCACCTATATGTGGGAGAAGTTCCTGCACGACGACAACGGCCGACAGGTCAAGAATGCGGACGGCTCCAACGCCATCGACCGGGGTCCGACCATCCGCACCTTCGTCAACGATTTCATCGCCCGCCACCTGAACAATTATCTCCACATGCACACGGACATCGTGCCGGTCATCGAGGAGAAAATCAAGGCCTCCCAGAAAGAGCGCGAAGAGATTTCGGGCATCCAGAAAAAGACCCGTGAGCGCAACAAGAAGGCCAATGTCTACAACCGTAAGCTCCGCGACTGCCGCTACCACTTCAACGACAAGGTAGCCAAGGACAAGGAAGAGTTCAAGGAGAAGTCCAGTATATTCATCACCGAGGGCGACTCCGCCAGCGGTACCATCACGAAGGTCCGCGCCGCGAACTACCAGGCGGTCTTCAGCCTGCGGGGAAAGCCCATCAACTGCTACAAGGAAAGCCGCCGCAAGGTGGCCGAAAACGAGGAGCTGAACCTGCTGATTTCGGCCCTGGGCGTCGAAAACGACCTGGACGACCTCCGCTACAACAACATTATCGTCGCGACCGATGCCGATGACGACGGCATGCACATCCGCATGCTGGTGCTGACCTTCTTCATGAAGTACTACCCGGACCTGATCCGCCGCGGACATGTTCACACCCTGCAGACGCCCCTGTTCCGCGTCCGCAACAAGAAAGAGACCTGTTATTGCTATTCCATCGAAGAGAAGGAAGAGGCGGCCGCCAAACTGAAAACCGGCGTGGAAATCACCCGGTTCAAGGGCTTGGGCGAAATCGACCCCGAAGAGTTCGTCGACTTCATCGGGGACAACATGCGGCTGGACCTGGTCAAACTCAGCGACGAGGAATCCCCCGCCGACATCATGGAGTTCTACATGGGTGACAACACGATGGACCGGCAGGTATTCATTACCCGCAACCTCCGCAGTGAGGAAGAATTGGAAGACGTAAACATTTAACCATGACCAAAACAAAAATCAAGAGCACCTGCAGCCCGCGTTGGGCACGTTTTTGCGGCTGGGCCCTCAAAAAGCTCGGCTGGAAAAGCGCCAGCGGACCGATGCCCAGCAAAAAGGCAATCGTCCTCGGGGTGCCCCATACCTCTATCTGGGATTTTCTCATCTGCTACCTTTTTTACAGCCAATGGGGAAAGGTGGCCCATATCATGATTAAAAAAGAATTTTTCGTCTGGCCCATCGGCCCGATTCTCCGCGCCTGCGGAGCGGTGCCGGTAGACCGGAAGAGCCCGGCCGCGACGGTGCGCAGCATCATCGAAGCCATGCGGGAATGTGACGAGTTCCACCTGGCCATCGCCCCGGAAGGAACCCGCAAGCCCGTCAAGAAGTGGAAGACCGGGTTCCACATGATTGCTCGCGAAACCGGCTCCGATGTCTATATCGGGTATTATGACTGGGGCCGGAAGGTCATCACCGTCGGCGAAAAATTCGAGCTGTCCGACAATCCCCGCGCCGACATGGACCGCATCCAGGCTCACTATGAGACCCTGGGGCTGGTCGGCAAGCACAAAGACGGTTATATTACGCACTGACATGAGTAAAGAGAAGAAATTCAAGAGTCCTTACAAGAACAAAGAAAAGAACCGTGAGAATTACTGCACGACCCTCCTGCGGGTCATGGAGTATTCCGCCACCCACTATACGGACCGTCTGGCGACCTGCTATGTCGACGGCGGCCAGTCCTATACCTACCGGCAGTTCAAGGAGAACGCCGACCGCCTGTCCACCCGGATGTCCCGCTTCGGCATCGGCGCCGGAGACAAAGTGGCCATTCTCTCCCAGAACATGCCCAACTACCTGGTTGCCCTGTTCAGCACGATGGCCTTCGGCCGCGTGGCCGTACCCATCCTGCCGGACAGCTCCGAAAACGAGGTGACCAACATCCTCAACCATTCCGAAACCAAGGTCATTTTCATTTCCCAGCGCATGATGCCGAAGCTCAGCCGGGAATGTTATGACAAAATGACCCTCGTGATTGATATCGAGACCTTCGAGTTCATCAAGAAGAACGAGGACGACTTCCGTTGCGACGGCTGGGCAAAAGAGCCGCAGCCGGACGACCTCGCGACCATCATCTATACCTCGGGCACGACAGGCAACGCCAAAGGTGTCATGCTGAGCCACCGCAACATCTGCCACAACCTGGTGGCATCGTTCAAGGCCCAGCCCTGTTACAAAAAAGACCGTTTCCTGTCCATCCTGCCCATCGCCCACACCTACGAAATGGGGGTTTCTTCCGTGTACTCCTTCTTCGTGGGCGCCTGCGTGTACTATCTCCAGAAACCGGCGGCCCCGGCCGTGCTGATTCCGGCCATGCGCAAAATCCGGCCGACGATTATGCTGGCCGTACCTCTGGTCATTGAGAAAGTCATCAAGAACAATGTCTTCCCCACCATCCGCAAAAGCCGCGTGCTGAGCTGGATGGACAAGCACATGCCCTGGCTGCTGCATTTCTTTGTCGGGCAGAAGCTCCGGAAGACCTTCGGCGGCAAGCTGCGCTTCTTCGGCGTGGGCGGCGCCAAGCTGGACACGACGGTGGAGACCTTCCTGCGGGACTGCCATTTCCCGTACGCCGTGGGATACGGCCTGACGGAAACGGCGCCCCTGGTCTGCAACCTGATGGTCAACAAGAAGAAAAAGAAAATCGGTTCCATCGGCGTGCCGTCCTGGGGCGTGGAAATCCGCCTGGACGGGCTCAATCCCGAAACGGGAGAGGGCGAAATCGTCTGCCGCGGCGACAATGTGATGATCGGGTACTACAAGGACCCGGCCCGCACCAAGACCGTCCTGGACGATGAGGGCTGGTTCCACACCAACGACGTCGCCTGCCGGGACGATGACGGCTACTATTACATCAAGGGCCGGCTGAACAATACGATTCTCGGACCTTCGGGCGAGAACATCTACCCGGAGGAAATCGAGATGGTCATCAATGACATCGAAGGTGTCAACGAGTCCCTGATTATCGAGCGGGACGGGAAACTGATTGCCCTGGTGAAATTCGACGACAATGTGCTCGACTGGAACCAGGAGGGCGAAGACAAGTTCTTCGAGAAGCTCGAGTCCAATCGGAAAGCCGTGCTGGACTTTGTCAACAAACATGTCAGCAAGCAGTCCAAGGTCAACGACGTGGAAGTGATGAAAGAGCCGTTCGAGAAGACGGCGACCCAGAAAATCCGGCGCTTCAAATATAAGGATGCGCATGGTGATGATACGAAAAAGAAAGATTAATAATATTATTATTTGGCTATGAAGAACGCAACAAGCTTGGCTCTGGTCCTTACCGGAGTGCTTGTGCTTGTGGGATGTGCCCGGGAACTGAACAGTGCCCCGGATACCGCCGGGACCGGCAGTATCCGGATAGACCTGTCACGGGATGCACGGAACACAATCGCAAGTACCAAGGCACCAGGCATGCTGGAGGAGGCGGAGCTTCCTCCGGTTGACGACTTCGAGGTGGAAATCTACAATGCCTCGAACATCAGGCTCTACCGAAAGAACTATGCCGAAGCCAAAGGCGAGACCATACGGCTCAATGCCGGAACGTACCGCCTGGTCGCGCACCACGGAGACACGTTGGGCGCCGGGTTCGGCAAGGCATATTTCCTGGCAGACCAGTCATTTACCGTACACGGTTATGTTGAAAACGGCGGAGAACCGGACCGCGTGGCAGCCACGGCAAAGCTGGCCAACGTCAAGGTCGCCGTTTCCTACGGAGAGAACCTGCGCACCTCTTATGCAGATTATCGCGCGGTGGTCCGTCACAACCGCTACACCGGCAAACAAGTAAATTTCAGCAAAGACGAGACCCGCGCCGGCTACATGCCCGGCGGTGAACTCTACCTGGAAGTCTATGCCGACCGCGGAGCCGACGCCGGCGGTATCGGTTATTTCAAGACCGAACCGGTGGCCTACGACCCCAATGATTTCGTCACTTTCCAGATTGAAACCGGCGAACGGTACGGCGACCTGCTCGTGAACATTACCGTAGACCGCGAGGTGGAAGAATTCCAGGAGAGCGTGACCATTCCGGCTTCCGCCCTGCCTTCCGACCCGCCGGTCTTCTCGCACCGCGAGACCGTAGCGGACAGCTACGACTACCCCGTGGTCATCGGCCCGGGCAACAGCGTTAATGACGCCCTCGTGAGTTTCCATGCGAACGGCGGCCTGAAAAGCGTGAAACTGGACATTGTCAGCGATTATCTGACTTCCACCCTCGGCTTGCCCGCCAGTTTCGACATCATGGCGGCCGGCACGAATGACATCGCGAAATTCACCAACGCCGGCATCACCTGGGTGGCCATCAACGACGCCACCTACGGCTGCATCGACTTCTGCTCCGTCGTGAAGGCACTGAGCCTGAACGCGGCCTTGGACCCGGAGAATCCGGTCATCGCCAGCTTCACCATCACGGCGGCCGACAAATACGGCAAGCAGAGCAGCGCGGTCTTCAACCTGGTCGGCACCCCTGTCCAGGCGACCGTAGCCGTAGCGGACTATGACATCTGGGGCTGGAAGATGGTCGCCCCCGTGGCCACGCTGACCAATGTCAAGGCCCTCGCTGCCGGAGCCAACGTCAAACTGCAGTACAGCGTCGACGGGTCCTCCTGGCAGAGCGTCACCGCCAAGGCCATCGAAGGTAACAAAGTGACGTTCAACGATTTGACGGGTCTGACCGCCGGTACGCAATACCGGCTGCGCACGCTGTTCAACGACGACAGCAACAATGTCAGCACCCCTTCCCTGCTCACCACCGAGACGCCGGCCCAGGTCGGCAACAGCGGATTTGAAGAATACACCGAGCAGACCTTCACGACCGATGTCGTTTTGTGGTCCGACTGGGACATTCCCTGGTGGCAGCTTTACAAGACCGACCGCTGGTGGGCCGTCAACAGCCCCGTCACCCTGAATTCCTCTTGCGCGACCGCTTACCAGGACTACAAGTCCATCCCGACCGTCAGCCTGACGACCAGCAATGCCTACGACGGGCACAGCGTCATCATCGCCACGACGGCCATCGGCGATGCGGCCAGCGAAATCGTCTATGGAGACTACTATTACGGCGAGATTTTCCTGGGAACGGCCAATGACAAAAACGAAGGCAGCTGGGCCAAAACGGCTGAAGGACACGCCTTTACAAGCCGTCCGTCGGCCCTCGCCATGATGCACAAATTCGACAGCAACGGCAAACCGTACTATGTTTCCGTCAAGGTATACGATGCGGCCGGAAACGAAATCGGCTCCGGCCTGCAGAACAGCCAGTCCGCTTCGGTCAATGCCTGGACAGCGCTTACCGTGCCGTTGACCTATTCCCAGACCAAAGCCAAAGCCGCCAGCCTGCGGATTGACATCCGCTCGTCCTACGACAGCTCGGACAACGGTCACCGCAGCGTCACCATCCAGACCCTCAGCGGAAGCCATAAGATTCACGCCGGCAACATCCTGTATGTCGACAACATTGAACTCAAATACGAATAACGGAAATGAAACGTACCATTATATTTTCCATGCTGACAGCCTGCCTGGCTCTGGCGGGTTGCAATATGAGGGAAATCAGCAAAGGCTCCGCGGGTGCGGGCAGCCTGTCCCTCCAAGTCGCTTCCGAAGGCCAGTACATGACCAAAGCGGACGACGTCGTCAACAATTTCAAGATTGTCATCACCCGGACCGACGGGTATGAAAAGATATTCGAGCGCTATGCCGACATGCCGCAGGTACTGGACCTGGGCAGCGGTGACTATACCATCACCGCTTCTTCTCCGCGCACCGCGGAAGCCGCTTTCGACCAGCCGATTTACACCGGCTCCGCCAACTTCACCATCAGGACCGGCGAACTGACGCCCGTCAGCCTGACCTGCTCGCTGACCAATATGATGGTCACCTTCCAGCTCAGCGACAATTTCAAGAACGAGCTGTCGGCCTATACGGTCAGCATCACCAATGCCTCCTCCTGGACGGCTGCGGATGCCGAGAACCGGACCCTGATCTGGGACAAGGAAGCCGTCGACGCCAACAAGCCCGGCTATTTCACCGTCGCTCCCCTGCTGGTCAAAGTGGACGGCTACCGCGCCATTGACAACAGCGAGACCCATGCCCAGATGGTGATTTCCGACGTGGCCGCCAAGGACCACCATATCATCAACCTGGACGCCCGCGTCACCGGCCAGCTGGGCGGTGAAAACGGCGGTGTGGAAATCACGATTGACAATTCCGTGAACGAGAAGGACCAGCAGGTCGACATTCCAGGCTGGGATGAGGTTCCGGTGGATGGCGGCGACGACAGCAGCGACGACCCCGTCATCAGCGACGATCCCGTTGTCAGCGATGACCCGGCCCCTTCCACGGCTCCGACCATGACCTGGGAGGCCAACCCGACCTTTGCGCCCACGACGATTCAGGACCAGATGGACGTCAACATCCAGATTAGCGCTCCGGAAAAAATCAAGACCTTCAAGGTAGCGGTCGAATCGGTCTCCCTCTCCGAGACGATTGCCGCCCTCAAGGGCGACGACAGCTATGCTTATGCCGCCGGCAATCCTTTTGTGATGGACCTCATCGACGACCAGGACATGATTGACGCCCTCGCCGACATGGGCCTCGGACTGCCGCTGGGTGACGACCTGAAGGGCCAGACGGAAGTGCTCTTCTCCCTGTCCAGCCTGATTCCGATGATTGCCATGTATCCGGCAGACCCCGGCACCGAGCATTACTTCACCCTGATGCTCTCCGACGAAAAGGGCCAGTCCCTCGAAAAGAAACTTACCTTTGTCAGCGAATAAACCATGCGGAAAATCACATCATACATACTGATGGCCATTCCGCTGGGACTGGCGGTCTCCTGCTCCCTGCGGGAAACCGTCATGGACGGGTATGGCTATCTGTCTGTCAACCTCGGGGCAGACACCTCCAGCGAGCTGGTGGTCAAAGCCGGTGACGAACCGGCGGAGGACCCGGCCTTCTCGCTGACGGTGACCTCCCGGAAGACAGGCGAAGTGACGGTGGTCAGCGACCATCGTACGCTCCAGGCCGAGCCGCTCAAGCTGGCGACCGGCAGCTACACCATCAAAGCCGCCAGCGGCACCCTGCAGGATGCCGCCTGGGACGCTCCCGTATACGAAGGCAGCTGCGATATTCAGATCAAACCCGACCAGACCAACGTGGCGAACATCACCTGTACCCTCGCCAATACGATGGTCACAGTCGGCTTTGCCGAAGACACGGACCTGTATTTCCCGGAATACAGCGTATCCATTGCCAATGACAACCTCAACGCGCTGATTTTCAGCAAGAGCGCTACGCACGACAACCTGGACAAGACGGCCTATTTCGCCGCGACCGGCACCCTGCGCTGGAACCTCCAGATGACCAATACCGACGGGGTCCAGTGGAGCGCCCGCGGCACGATTTCCGGTGTGGAAGCGCGTCAGCACTACCACCTGGTCTTCCAACTGGAAGAGGCCCAGGAAGCCACCGGCGGCCTCTATGTGAAGGTTATCGTGGACGACGAGATGCAGGAGAGCACCTATCCCCTGGTCCTCGACTTCGACAACAACGGTCTCCCGCAGACCGCGGCCGATTTCGAGCTGACGAATGAAATCAGCGTCCCGATGGGCAATACGACCCCGATGCACCTGTATTTCAATGCCGCCAAAGGCATCAAGAGCCTGGTTCTGAGCCATGCGGACGCCGGTCTGACCGCGGTCGGCCTGCCGACGGCCACTGAGCTGGTGGACGCCGCTTCGGTGGATGCCTTGACCGCCGCCGGCATCAGCACTGCCGCCGTTCCTTTCGGCAGCACCGACGCCTCCCTGGAGTTCAACGGCCTGCTGAACAAACTGGAAATCGGCACCTACAGCTTCACAACCACCCTGATAGACGCCAAGGACCACGCCGACCAGAAAGTGCTGAATATCAGCATTATCTCTCCGGTTGACGCCGAAGCGCTCACCGCCGTGTGCTGGGCCCGCTTTGCGATTCTGACGGCCAAGTGGTTCGTCGCCACCCGTCCGGAAGGACTGAACTTCCAGTACCGGAAGGCCTCCGACACGGAATGGACCGATTTTGCCGGTGACATTACCTTTGACGACAGCGCACGGCGTTTCAGCGCCGAACTGTACAGCCTTGATCCCGCAACGGAATATGTCTTCCGGGCCGTGTCCGCCAAGGACAAGGAGACCAAGGAGATTCATTTCACCACCGAGTCCGCGCCTACGGTACACAACATGAGCTTCGATGCCTGGTACCAGGACGGAAACGCCTGGATGCCGAATGAATCCTCCGCGTACAAGGTATGGGATTCCGCCAACCCCGGCACCGCCGGACTGGGCGTCGTCCCGACCACCCCGGAAGAAAGCGATGTAGTCCGCGGCAAGGCCGCCCGGCTGGAGAGTTCCACGGCGCTGGGCCAGTTCGCGGCCGGCAATATCTACCTGGGCCAGTTTAACGCAGTGTCCGGACTGGGCGCCAAGCTGAACTGGGGCGTGCCTTTCACCGGCCGTCCGATTGCCCTGCGCGGCTACTACAAGTATGCCCCGAAGGCGATTGACAAGGTGAAAGACCCGTACAAAGACCTCAAGGGGACGATGGACAACTGTTCCATCCGAATCTGGCTGACCGACTGGAGTTCCCAGTACCTGGTGAACACCAGCACGAAGACCTTCCTCCCCGACGACGACCCGAGCATCATCGCCAGCGGCAGTCTGTATTCCAGCAACAGCGACAACGGTTATGTCGAATTCGTGATTCCGATTGAATACCGGGACAACACCAAGATTCCTACCTATATCGAAATCGCCTGCGCGGCCAGCCGCTACGGTGACTATTTCACCGGTGGTCTGGGCAGCGTGCTGAAAATCGACGAGTTCGAACTGGTCTATGACCCTGCCGAGCTTACCGAGACGCAGCGTGCACTTGTAAACTACAGATAATGAGACGATTCACGATAGTCTTCTCCCTTTGCCTGCTCGGTGCCATCACCCTGCAGGCAAAGGAGGACCGTGAATATACACCCTTCGACCGCGGCATCGACGCCCCGAACTCGCTCTTCATTCCGAAAGGCACTTTCGGCGGCGGACTGACGGTCTCCTTCAATTCCTTCGATATCGGCAGCGCCGAGTCCGGATATACCCTGCTCTCCCCTGTCCTGACCGGTATCAACGGAAGTTTCAACACCTTCAGCATCGCGCCGCAGGTATCCTGGTTCTTCGCCGACAACCTGTCGGCCGGCCTGCGTTTCGACTACAGCAAGACCGGCCTGAACCTGGGCAATGCAGACCTCTCGCTCAACGAGGACCTGGGCATCAGCCTGTCGGACATCAGCTACCAGCGTCAGAGCTACAAGGGAGCCCTGACCCTGCGCAACTACATGCCGATTCAGCACAGCCGCCGTTTCGCGCTCTTCGTAGAAGCGCGTTTGAGCGGCGCCTACGCCCAGAGCAAGAATGTCCGCCTGGATGAAGGCCTTCGGCACGGCACGTACCAGGATATCTACAAAGCCGCCCTCGACCTCGTGCCGGGCATCTGCGTCTTCGTCATGAACTCCGTTTCCTTCGAGGTGCAGGTAGGCGTGATGGGCATCAGCTGGCAGAAAATCGTACAGACCGAAAACCAGGTAAAACAGAGCGAAATCAAACGGAACGGCGGAAATTTCAACATCAATCTGCTCTCCATCGGTTTCGGCGTCAATTTCTTCCTGATGGACAAATGGCACAGACCCGTCAAAAAATGAGAAAGTTCTTCTGGCTGCTCCTCGCAGCGGGCCTGGCCGTCGCCTGCAAGTTCCCCAATGACCTGGACTATCCCCTGGTCAAGGGCGAATTCACCTCCTTCTCCGTGGAAGGACAGGAGTCCGTCACCATCAACAACGAAACCCGCCGCATCGACATCATCCTGCAGGAAGATGCCGATATTTCCCGGCTGAAAGTCGCCTACACCTTGTCGGAAGGCGCGAGCGTCAGCCTGGATGAATACCTGGACCTGCGGGAACCCATCTCCGTCACGGTCCGGACCTACCAGGACTATGTCTGGACCATTTCCGCCTCCCAGACCGTGGAGCGCTACATCCGCTGCGACAACCAGGTGGGTGAAGCCCGGTTCAACCTGGACACCAAGACCGCCATCGTCTACGTGACGGACAGCCAGCCCCTGGTCAGCATCCGCATCACGGAGATGAAACTGGAGCCGGAGGGTTCCGCCGTCAAGTCCACGACCGGTTATATCGCCAACGGGATGAATGTCGACGTCGTTACCGTACCGTGCGTCTTCCCCATGGTCCTGGACTGCGTAATGGAACGCACCTTCACCGTCCTGTACAAAGGCCGGGAGGTACTGTGGCATTTCAAGGCCCTGCAGACGGAAACCGCCGTCGAAGTCGTTTCCGTGGATGCCCGCAGCTACAGTGCCCGCATCCGGGCGACATTCAGCGGCAGCGGCTCCCCCGTTCTCCAGTACAGACTGGCGGACGAAACGCTCTGGCAGGACGTGACGGACATCACGGTCGCCGGTGTAGGCATATCCGGACGGCTGAGCGGCCTGGAGGCCGGACGGGACTATGTGGTCCGCGCCGTCAACGGCGAAGAGATTTCCGAAGAATTTTCCTTCCGGACCGAAGCTGACACGCAGCTCTACAATTCCTCTTTCGACGAGTGGACAAAGGAGGGCAACGGCTGGTATCCCTATTCGGGCAGCGGAGAGCGCATCTGGGATTCCGCCAACAAGGGAACGGCCTCCCTCGGTGTGGTTCCGACCCGCCCGGAGGAGACGGATGTCATGCTCGGAAAGGCCGTCCGGATGGAAAGCAGCACCGCATTCGGGCAGTTTGCCGCCGGCAATATCTACCTGGGCCAGTTCGGCCAGGTGAGCGGTCTGGGCGCCATCCTGAACTGGGGCGTACCGTTCACCTCCCGTCCGGTGGCCCTCAAAGGCTATTATAAATACCTGCCGAAGACGGTCGACAAAGCCAAAGACCCGCACAAAGACGAACTGGGCCGGACCGACCAGTGCTCCATCCGCATCTGGCTGACGGACTGGACCTCCCAGTTTACGGTCAACACCTCCAAGAACATCTTCCTGGAGGACAACGACCCCAGCATCATCGCCCAGGGCAGCCTCTATTCAGACCGGACCGACACGGCCTATGTCCCCTTCGAAATCACCCTGGAATACCGGGACGACCGCATTCCCACCTACATCGAAATCGCCTGCGCCGCCAGCCGCTACGGTGACTACTTCACCGGCGGCCTCGGCTCCGTTCTCCTGATTGACGAGTTCGAGCTGGTGTATGAATAAAGTACCCGAAAGATGCGTCAAGAACAACGTGAATTCTTGTAAACTGCTTCTAAAATCCCGATTATTATTCTTATATTTGTAGAATATGAGTGAAATCGGTTACAAAGTAGGTTCCGGAATCCTGCGTGCTTTCCAACGACTGCCGCTGGGCTTCCACTATGGCGTCGGCCGGGTGCTGGCCTGGGTGCTGCGGGATGTCATGCATTACCGCCGCGATGTCATCATGACCAACCTGGCCCGCAGTTTCCCCGAAAAGAAATACGACGAACTGAGCCGGATTTGCCATGACAGCTACGATACGATGGGCGAAATCTTCGCCGAGGCCATGTTCCTGGGCGGCTGCCGCAACCGGCCCGGACGCCTGCATGAGAGCCGCCTGGCTGAAGTCTCCGACACGGACGACCTGTTCGACCGGCTCAAGGAACGCAGCGTTATGGTGCTCAACACCCACTACGGCAACTGGGAACTCACCGGCGGCTGCTTCGAGTTCTTCTACAAGCCCCCGTACATGGCCGACAACATGACCTACGACGATGTCTGCATCGTCTACAAGGAATTCAGCAGCAAGTTCTGGGACCGGTTCATCGGAGAGACCCGCTGCGCCATCAAACCGGATTTCAAAGGCTACATCGAGTCGAAAAAGGTACTGCGTTTTGCCATCAACCACAAGGAAGACAAGATGTTCTACCTCTTCCCCACCGACCAGTATCCCTACGGACAGGCCGCCTGCGAAATTCCCTCCTTTCTGCACCAGCCGACCAAAGTGATGACGGCCGGTGCCGCCCTGGCCCACAAATTCGGGATGGCCGTGTACTTCATGTGCATCGACCGGCAGGAACGCGGACATTATGACATCACCTTCCGGAAAATCTGCGATAATGCGGCAGACATGACCCCGGTCGAAATCATGGAAGAATATTACCGGCGGCTGGAGAAAGCCATCGCTTCCCGGCCCGCCAATTACTTATGGAGCCACAAAAGATGGAAATGAGAAAAACCTGGATACTGCTGGCGCTGCTCCTGTGCGCGCCCGCCTTTGCCCAGTCTTCCGGCGACAGCGTACCGCAGGAAGGCACGTCCTACGCCCTGCCCCGAACCGTCCTCCGGCTGGAGGTCGAAGCCCGGCAGGAGGTGTTTCACGCCGGCCCTTATGCCCGCTATGCCCGGAAATATCTCGGCGTAGACGCCCGGCAGGCTGACGAAACGACCAGCCAGGTGACCGGCGTCCGCCTGACCGCCTTGACGGAAGCGGATCCGGCCAGCCGCTACCTGCTGCCCGCCGGCAAATCCACGCCTTCTTTCCTGCACCTGTCCACCCAGGGCCTGGTATCCCTGGCGGGAGCCGGCAGCCAGGCCGTCCAGTGGCGCTTTCCGGCCACTGCCCCGCAGGAAGATGCTGCGAAAGGGCTGACGTCCAACCTCACCTCCGAATCCGCAACGCTCTATCGCAGAGGTGCTTCCGACGGGCAGACCATCGCTGTCCAGCAGCAGATGGTCGTCGAAAAATCGCCCGACGCCCGGGCCAAGGAAACGGCCGACATCATCTTTGACCTCCGGAAGAAAAAACTCCAGATTGTGACCGGCGACACGGACGCCACCTTCAGCGGAGAAGCCCTCGGCGCGGCCATTGCCGAAATCGACCGCCTGGAGCGGGAATACCTCGCTATGTTCCTGGGCAGCAGCACGTTCCGCAATTATACCATGTATTACGACGTACTCCCGAAACGGGATGCCAAAAACCAGCGCTACATCGCCTTTCGCCTCTCCGACAACGAAGGGCTCGTACCTTCCGACAATGTGTCCGGGAAGCCGTTCATTCTGGAACTGATTCCGGAGAAACTGTCCGGAGCCGCCGGTGACAGCCGCGCCGCCAAGGGCAGCCTGATTTGGTACCGCATCCCGACCGTCTGCACCGTCAAACTCTCCGAAGGCGCCTCCGTGCTGCTGCAGACCCGCGTGCCGGTCTACCAGCTCGGCGTCGACAATTCCCTCCCCCTTTCGAAATAACCCATAAACCATAACATTATGACAATCAAAGATTTGAAACCCGAAATTGTCTGGAACAACTTTTATAGCCTGACCCGCGTACCCCGCCCTTCCAAACACGAAGGAAAGGTACAGGAATTCCTCCTGCAGTGGGGCAAGGAACACGGCATCGACGTCAAACGCGACGATACCGGCAACATCATTTTCAGCAAACCGGCGACCCCCGGCTTCGAAGACCGCCGCGGCGTGATTCTGCAGGGCCACATGGATATGGTGCCGCAGAAGACCGGCGACAGCAACCATAATTTCCTCACCGACCCGATCAACGCCTACGTGGACGGGGAATGGGTCACGGCCGACCGGACCACCCTCGGTGCCGACAACGGCATCGGCGTGGCGATGGGCATGGCCGTCCTGGAGGACAAAGACCTGCAGCACGGTCCCATCGAGGTGCTCGTCACCTATGACGAAGAAACCGGCATGACCGGCGCCGAAAGCCTCAAGCCCGGCGTACTCAAAGGCGACATTCTGATCAACCTGGATTCCGAAGAGGAAGGCGAACTGTGCGTAGGCTGCGCCGGCGGTCTGGACGTTTCCGCCGACTTCGCCTGGCGCGGGGTGAAAACCCCTGAAGGCTATGTAGCATACCGCCTGACCGTCAAAGGTTTGCAGGGCGGACACTCCGGCATGGACATTTCCCTGTACCGGGCCAATGCCAACAAAGCGGTCGCCCGCATCCTGCTGCCCCTGCTGGAAGACGGCACCGTCAAACTGGCCGCTTTCAACGGCGGTTCCCTGCGCAATGCCATCCCGTTTGAGGCGGAAGCGGACATCCTCGTCCCCTCGGCCGCGGTCCGCAAAGTCAAGGCGACGGTAGAAAAACGCTTCGGTGAAATCAAGGCCGAATTCATGGAGAGCGACCCGTCCGCCGCTATGTTCTTCGAGAAACAGAAAGACATCCCTGCACGGTATATCGGCGACAAGACTGCCCTGCGCGTTGTCAAGGCGCTGCTCGCCTGCCCGTCCAGCGTAATCCGGATGAGCCGCGCCATGCCCGGCCTGACCGAGACCTCCATCAACATGGCCATCGTCCGCACGGCTCCGGGACACATCACGGTCCACTCCCTGATGCGCAGCGCCGTGGATACCGCCAAGGCCGCACTGGCCGACCGGGTCCGCTGCATCTTCGAGCTGGCCGGCGCCAAAGTCAGCTTCGCCGGCGGTTATTCCGGCTGGACGCCGAAACTCGACACCCCGATGAACAAGGTGATGATGGAACAGTTCCGGCGCGTCTATGGCCACGAGATGAAAATCATGGCGACCCACGGCGGTCTGGAATGTGCCATCATGGGCGCCAAATACTCGGCCTGGGAAATGGTCTCCATCGGCCCTACAATCAAATATCCCCACTCTCCGGACGAGCGGGTGAACATCGCTTCCGTGGCCCGGACCTGGGACTACCTGAAAGCCGTCCTCGCCGCCGTGCCGAAGAAGTAAGATTTGGTAATTCAAAAAATTATTGCTACATTTGCAGTCCTTTTGCGGCGTTTTGCGCCCGAAGGACTGTAAATTATTTATTAACAAACCCTTAAAGTACAATGGTAAAACAGTACGAGACCGTTTTCATTGCAACTCCCGTTTTGTCTGAAGCCCAGATGAAGGAAGCGGTTGCCAAGTACGTGAACTTCATCAAGGAAAATGGTGAAGTTGTGTACGAAGAGGATTGGGGCCTGCGCCAGCTCGCCTACCCGATCCAGCACAAGACCACAGGGTTCTACTATCTGGTAGAATTCAAATCCACCCCCGAGTTCGTCGCTACGCTCGAGACCCAGTATCGCCGTGACGAGCGCATCCTCCGCTACCTGACCGTAGCCCTCGACAAGGATGCCGTCGCATACGCCGAGAAGAGAAGGAACAACAAGGCTGCCAAGGCCCAGGCCCCTGCCGCCGCCGAAGAACCCGCTAACGAATAAGGAGGACAGAATATGGCACAGATGAATGCACAGAACAACGGTGGTATCCGTTATCTCAACCCTCCGACCGTAGAGGTCCGCAAGAAGAAATACTGCCGTTTCAAGAAGGCAGGTATCAAGTATGTGGATTACAAAGATCCCGAGTTCCTCAAGAAGTTCCTGAACGAGCAGGGCAAGATTCTCCCCCGCCGTATCACCGGTACTTCCCTGAAGTTCCAGCGGAAAGTCGCCCAGGCTGTCAAGCGGGCCCGTTCCCTTGCACTTCTCCCTTATGTAACCGACCTTCTTAAATAAACAGGAGACAGCAGTATGGAAATTATTCTCAAGAAAGATGTGGCCAACCTCGGTCACGCCGATGATGTCGTAAAGGTCAAGGCCGGATACGCACTCAACTATCTGATTCCCCAGGGTTTTGCGACCCTCGCTACTGCTTCCGCTCTCAAGCAGCACGCTGAGACCATTCGTCAGCGCGCCCACAAGGAGGCCAAGAAAGTGGCTGACGCCGAGGCGCTTGCCGCCCAGATTTCCGGTGTTCTCGTAAAGGTGGCCGTCAAGGTCAGCGAGACCGGTAAAATCTACGGTTCCGTCACCACCGCCCAGCTCGCCGAGGCCCTCGTCGCCGCCGGTATCGAGGTGGACAAGAAGGACATCACCATCCTCTCCGATGTCAAGGAACTTGGCGTCTATGAGGCTGAAGTGAAATGCTACAAGGCTGTCAAGGGCACCCTCAAATTCGAGGTCGTCGCCGAATAAGACAGGATTTGTATCCGTGAAGAAAGTGGTCTCCGCCCGGCGGGGGCCACTTTTTTTGTATCCCCCCGTCCGGTCCCTTCTCCTGTTTCAGAAAAAATGACTAGGAATGATAAAAAAATGAGTTGCTTTCGGTTTATGAAAGATTTTTGGACGGATTTGGATTTTGGAAGATGGAGTGTAGCGGGCCTACACGACTGATGACAAAATGCAAAGGCGACAAAAAGATTCATAAAATGATGCAGATAATTTTTTTTAAAATGACTATATTTGTAAGACGGCCGTTTGCGACGGCGGACGTCTATATAACCAAACTGCTGAAAATTAAATAATTAAATAAAACACTATGTTCAAAGGACAACCCAAGGGACTCTTTGCCCTGGCGCTTGCCAACACCGGAGAGCGCTTCGGCTATTACACGATGCTGGCCATCTTCATGCTGTTCCTCCAGGCCAAGTTCGGCTTCGAGCAGGCAGCAGCCAGCCAGATTTATGCCATTTTCCTGGCAGCGGTTTACTTCATGCCTGTCGTCGGCGGCTGGCTCGCAGACAAGATTGGTTTCGGCAAATGCGTCGTGACCGGTATCTGCGTGATGTTCATCGGCTATGTCTGCCTGTCGATACCAACCGCGGCCAACGGCCTCGGTCTGGCCCTGATGTTCGCCGCGCTGACGCTGATTGCCATCGGTACAGGCCTGTTTAAAGGCAACCTCCAGGTAATGGTCGGCAACCTCTTCGACGACCCGAAATATGCCGCCAAACGCGACTCCGCCTTCAGCCTCTTCTACATGGCCATCAACATCGGCGCCATGTTCGCCCCCTCCGCCGCTACGGCCATCACCAACCGTTTCCTCGGCAAAGCCGGACTGATTTACAAGGCTGACATCCCGGCCCTCGCCCATCAGTTCATGAACAGCACCATTACGCCGGAAAACGCTGAGAAGCTTTCCGCCCTGGCCCACCAGATGCCCGACGCTTCCGTCGCATCGATGGACCTCGGCCAGTTCAGCGCCTATTATATCGAACACCTGTCTTCTTCCTACAACATGGGATTCGCAGTCGCCTGCATCTCCCTGATTGTTTCCATTGCGATTTATTTCGGGTTCCGCAGCTGGTTCAAGCATGCCGACGTCAACGCCAAACAGGCCGCCAAGAGCGACCAGAACTACGTGGAACTCAGCCCCAAGCAGACCAAGGAGCGCATCGTCGCCCTCTGCATGGTGTTCGCCGTCGTCATCTTCTTCTGGATGGCTTTCCACCAGAACGGTTCTTCCCTGACCTGGTTCGCCCGTGACTACACCCAGAGCGTCGCCACCGGATGGACCCGCATCGGATTCAACATCTGGGCCCTGGCCCTGATAGCCGTTTCGGTCTACACCCTCTTCGCTACCTTCCAGTCCGAAAGCACCCGCGGCCGGATTACCGCCGGTGTCGTCACCGCCGCCCTGTGGTGCGGAGCCGGATTGATTTACCGCGGACTGCCCGAGCCGCTCGACATCTTCCCGCAGCTCTTCCAGCAGTTCAACCCCTTCTATGTCGTCGCCCTGACGCCGGTCAGCATGGCCATCTTCGCCGCCCTGGCCGCCAAAGGCAAAGAACCTTCCGCCCCGCGCAAAATCGGTCTGGGCATGTTTGTGGCTGCCCTGGGCTATCTGGTGATGATTTTCGCTTCGATGGGACAGGCCTCTCCGGCCGAACTGGCCGGCACCGTCTCCCCGGACCCGGTCGTACCGCAGTATCTGATGGGAACCTATCTGGTGCTCACCTTCGCCGAACTGCTGCTCTCTCCGATGGGCATTTCCTTCGTGTCCAAGGTGGCGCCGCCCAAGTTCAAGGGCCTGATGATGGGTCTGTGGTTCGCCGCTACCGCGGTGGGCAACTACCTCAGCTCCATCCCGGGACTCCTCTGGAAGGCGGTTCCGCTGTGGGCCAACTGGGCCATCCTGATGGCGCTCTGCGTCGTCGCCGGCCTGGTTATGTTCGCCATGATGAAGAAACTGGAGGCAGCTACGGCGTAAATGCCTTCTTTCTGGAACAGAAAGTCGCTGCATGACAGCAACTTAAGGGCTGGTACCAACCAGCCCAAGTTGTATATTGTATCCGGGTGCAACGGTTCCGGGAAAACGACGGCATCCTACACGATGCTGCCCGAGATGCTGCAGTGCAGCCAGTTCGTCAATTCCGACGAATTCGCCAAAGGCCTCTCGCCCTTCAGCCCCGACAGCGCCTCCATCCAGGCCAGCCGCTATATGCTGCTGAAAATCCATTACCTGCTGGACCGGAAAGAAGACTTCGGCATCGAAACCACCCTGGCCACGCGCAGCCTGAAGAAAATCATCCTGAAGGCGCAGGCGCTGGGCTATTTCGTGACGGTCCTGTATTTCTGGCTGGAGTCGGCCGACCTGGCCGTAAGCCGCGTCAGAGCCCGGGTGGAAGCCGGCGGGCACGATGTTCCGGAAGAGACCATCCGGCGGCGCTACAATGTGGGACTGAACTATTTTTTCAATGATTACAGCCCCATCGCCGACCGCTGGATTTTGGCCGACAATTCTGAAATTCCCTTTACGGTCGTCGCCCAGGGCTGGAAGAAACACATGGTCGTCAAAGACAATAAAAAATACGAAGCCATCGCGAGACAGGCGATGGAAATTGAAAGCAATGATTTATAGTTCAACCTATTATACGGACCTCTTCGGCGTTGACGTTCCCACGATGGAACAAATCATCGCAACGGCCCTGGGCCACGGCGGAGACTATGCCGACCTGTTTTTCGAGCGCACCGTATCGCGGAATCTGCTGCTGCGGGACTCGGAAGTGTCCTCGGGCGGCGCGCATGTCGATTACGGCGTTGGCATCCGCGTTCTGAAAGGCGATAAAACCGGGTACGCCTACTCGGAAAGCACACGCCTGCCCGATATGCTGGCCGCCGCCCGCGCCGCGTCCGCCATCGCGCAGGGCGTCCCGCCGACCGAGCCCCGGCCGACCGTATCCTTCCGGGGCATGCCCAATCCCGCCGCGGACCGTTATCCCATGCAAAAAGACTGGCGGGACTGCCCGATGGACACCTTTCCGCCCCTGCTGCAAGACCTGGAAGCGCGCATCCGCCGCCGGGACGAACGGGTGATGAAGGTCATCGCCATGCTCACCAGCCAGGTCAGCGACGTGCTGATGTTCAACGTCCAGGGCGAACTCAAATACGACACCCGTCCCATGGGGACCCTGGCGGTCTCCGTCATCTACGGACAGGGCAAGAATATCCAGAACAACCATGTCAGTCGCAGTTTCCGCTGCGGCGCGGAAATGTTGGGGGACGCCCTGCTGGACGAACTGGCCGACGAGGCCGTTCGGGGCATCACCAACCGCTTGGAAGCCCGTCGTCCCAAGGGCGGGAAAATGCCGGTCGTAATGGGCGCCGGCGCCTCGGGCATTCTGCTCCATGAAGCGATGGGACATGCCTTTGAGGCCGATTTCAACCGCAAAGGCCAGTCCATTTTCTCCGACCGCATGGGCACCCGCGTCTGCCGCGAGGGCATCACCATCGTGGACGACGCCACCCTGCCGGGCAACCGGGGGTCGCTGAATTTCGATGACGAAGGCGTGCCCGGCCAGCGGACCTGCATGGTCGAAGACGGCATCCTGACCTCCTTCCTGCATGACCGGCTGAGCGCGGCGCACTATGGGGTCAAACCGACCGGAAACGGCCGGCGCGAATCCTTCCGTTTCAACCCCATCCCCCGGATGCGGGCGACCTATATGGAAAGCGGAGACGCCCGTCCGGAAGACCTGATTGCCGCCGTCAAAAAAGGCATCTACGTGGATGAATTCGCCAACGGACAGGTCAAAATCGGAGAAGGCGACTTCACCTTCTATGTCAAAAGCGGCTTCCTGATTGAAGACGGGCGGCTGACCCGGCCGGTCACCGACATCAACATCATCGGAAACGGTCCCCAGGCTCTGGCCGACATCCAGGCCGTCGGAAATGACGGCAAGGTGGACCCGGGCGCCTGGACCTGCGGCAAGGAACAGCAGGTCCCCGTTTCCTGCGGCATCCCGACCGTACTGGTCCGCGAACTGACTGTCGGCGGGGAATAATTTTAAAATGCTTATATTTGCGATTTGATGAATAGCGAACCTATCATACCGTGGAGCATCACGCCCGAAGAAGAGGCGCTGGCCGGAGACTGCCTGTCCCGGGCCCTCGCCTGCGGCGCGGACGGCGTGCGGATTACCCTGAACAAGAGCCTGATGGACCTGATTCTGCTGCGCAATGGCAGCATGGACAAAGTCACCCATTCGGGAGACCGTTCCATGACCTTCTGTCTCTTTGTGGGGGGCCGTTTCGGGACCTTTTCCACGAACCGTTTTGAAGCGGATGAACTGGAGCGTTTCCTGACGGAAGCGGTCGCCACCACCCGTATGCTGGCACCGGACAGCTGGCGCAAACTGCCGGAGCCCAGCCGGTTGGTGCACGATGCCGTCACCGGACGGGAACTCGGTCTGTGCGACCCTGCTTACGCCGCCATGACGCCCGAGGAGCGCATCCGCCTGGTCCGGGAGGCTTCCTGTTTTGAGCGCATCCGGCCGGAGGGCTACACCCTGATTTCCGAAGAAACGGAATATTCCGATTCTGTTTCCGACCTGCTGATTCTGGATTCGAACGGCCTGCACGCCCGGCATACGGAGACGTCCTTCGAACTGGGCTGCGAATATACGATTGCCGACCCTGACGGGCACAAAATCAGCGGCTACTGGTGGGATTCCGCCCCGATGCGGGCAGACCTGCAGACCGCATCCGTCTGCCCGACAGCCCTGGAAAGAGCCCTGGCACAAATGGGTTCCGACCAGGTTCCGGGCGGAAAATATACGGTTGTCGTCGAGAACGAGGTGGCGTCCAAACTGCTCAATCCCCTGCTGGGCGCCCTGAGCGGCTATTCGCTCCAGCAGAACAATTCCTTCCTGACCGACAGCCTGGGGAAAAAGGTTTTCTGCGAGGGCTTCACCCTGCGGGACATTCCCCGCACGACGGGCGCGAACGGCACCCGGTACTTTGACAGCGAAGGCGTGGCGACCCGCAACACCGACATCATCACCGGCGGCGTGGTCCGGAATTATTTCCTCAACACCTACATCGCCGGCAAAATGGGGCTCGACCCCACCCAGGAAGACTGTTTCAAGCCCCTGGTCATGCCCTGGTGGAGTTTCGGTCCGCAGCCCGCGCAGATGGGCCGGGAGGAGATTCTGTCCGCCTGCGGAGAAGGCATCCTGGTCACCGGATTCAACGGCGGCAACTGCAATTCCGCCACCGGGGATTTCTCCTACGGCATCGAAGGCTTCGCTTTCAAGGACGGAGAGCGCAGACCGGTTCACGGCATGGTCATGACCGGGAATATGATTCACCTGTGGAACAACCTGATTGCAGCCGGCACTGACATCCGCCCCTGCATGAACAAACAGGTGCCCACCCTGGCATTCAAAGACATTGATTTTAGCGCATAACAAACGATGAAAATAACAGCTGACAAAGTAGTTGAAGTAAGTTACGAGGTCTCTTCCGAAGGACAGCTCGTAGACCGGATGACGGAAGAGCGCCCGTTGGATTATATCCACGGCATGCACATGCTGATTCCGGCGTTCGAAGCGGCCCTGGAGGGTCTGGAGCCGGGCGCGGCCTTTGCCTGCACCGTGCAGCCGGAAGAGGGGTACGGCCTGCGGGACGAGAGCCTGCTTACCGACATTCCCCTGAAGGCTTTCGAAGTGGACGGGAAACTGCGGGAAGACCTGCTGGTCGTCGGTTACCGCATTCCCCTGCTGAACGAATACGGAGAAGTCCAGCAGGCCACCATTACCAAAATCCTGCCCGACAAGGTCCGGATGGACTTCAACCATCCCATGGCCGGCAAAACCCTGCATTTCACAGGGAAGGTCATCAGCGTGCGGGATGCTACCGAAAAGGAGTTGAAGGAAGGCCTGCACGGAGAGTTCCTGCCCCCGGAGGAGCGGCACCGCTGCTGCCACGGAAAGGGCGGCTGCCATCGCCACGGCGAGGAAGGCCACTGCCATGACCACGAAGACGGCCACGAATGCTGTCACGGCGAAGGCCACGAGGACGGCCATCACTGCTGCCACCACCAGGATTAAGGAATGAAAACAGCCATCGTCATACTCAACTGGAACACCCGGGAATACCTGGAACGCTTCCTGCCTCCCCTGTTGCAATCCGCCGGGTGCGCCCCGGACGGACAGCCGCTGGGCGAGACCGAGGTCGTGGTGGCTGACAATGGCTCTTCGGACGGCTCCGTCGCCCTGCTGGCGCAACAGTTCCCCGGCATCCGGGTTCTGGCTTTTGACCGGAATCTGGGCTTCACCGGCGGCTATAACGAGGCGCTGTCCCGGCTGACTGGCTATCGGTATTTCGTCCTGTTGAACAGTGACATCGAAGTCCCGCAAGGCTGGCTGGAGCCCCTTGTGGCCTGGATGGACAGCCACCCGCGCTGTGCCGCCTGCGCCCCGAAAATCCGCTCCTGGAAAGAACGCCGGCAATTCGAATATGCCGGTGCCGCCGGCGGCATGCTGGACCGCTACGGCTATCCTTTCTGCCGGGGGCGCATCCTGCAGCAGATTGAAAACGACGAAGGACAGTATGACCAGGGGCCGAAAAACGTCTTTTGGGTGTCCGGGGCCTGCATGATGGTCCGCTCGGACGCCTTCGACGGCCTCGACCCGCGCTTCTTTGCCCACATGGAAGAAATCGACCTATGCTGGCGGCTGCAGCTGGCCGGCTATCAGGTCACGGCCGTCCCGGATGCGGTCGTCTACCACATCGGCGGCGGTACCCTGCCCAACAATTCCCCGCGGAAATTGCAGCTGAACTACCGCAACAACCTGCTGATGCTGTCCAACAACCTGGCCAAGACCCGGGCCCTGGAAGCCTACCGCAAGGGTGTTCCGGCCGACAGGGCGGCCCGGCAAGGTCGCCGCAGCGCCGCCGTCACCATTTTTATCCGGATGATGATGGACGGGGGCTCCGCACTGGTCTATCTCCTCAGCGGGAAAGCCGCCTGGCTGCGTCCCGTGGTGCAGGCCCACCGGGAATTCCGGCAGCAGCGCCAGGACCCTTCGGTCGGAGAGATCCGGCGCTTTCTGACAAACTGTCCGGAAGAGACCCGTGTAGAAGGCTTGTACGGGCACTGGATTATCCTGCGTGCCCTGCTGAAAGGAAAACGAATTTTCAAATTGATACACCGCTTATGAGAATCATCATCGAAGGCGCCGGGGAGGTCGGATCCCACCTGGCCAAAATGCTCAGCAGCGAAGCCAATGACATCACGGTCATCGATCCGGATGAGAACCGGCTGGCCCGTCTGGCTCGGACAGTGGACGTAGCGACGCTCAAAGGCAATGTCTCCTCCCTGCGCTCCCTGCGCGAAGCGGGGGTGGAACAGGCCGACCTGTTCATCGCTGTCAACCCCGCCACCAACCAGGATGTCAATGTCGTCAGTGCCTTGATTGCCAAGAAACTCGGATGTCCGAAGGTCTGCGCCCGCATCGACGACGAGGAATACATCTCCTACGACAACAAATACATTTTCACGGAGATGGGCATCGACCTGATGTTCTATCCCGAGAAAATCGCCGCCCTGGAAATCGTGGACGCCCTGCGGCGGACCACCTCCACGGAGACGATGGATTTCGCCCGGGGAAAACTCCAGATGGCCGTCTTCCGCCTGGAAGAGGACTCCCCCATCCTGGACATGAAACTGGCCGAGTTCACCGCCGCCGTCAGTTCCGACCAGTTGCAGTTCCGCGTGGTGGCGATTTCGCGGGACGACCAGACGAT
>CADBPR010000003.1 GCA_902796555.1 uncultured Bacteroidia bacterium | reverse complement strand
TTCCAACCGCAACAAGGTCCAGGATATGGCTGACAAGTTCCCGGGCAAGGCCGTCTTCACCCCCGGCAAGAAGGCTTGGAGCATTCCTTGCGACATCGCTCTTCCGTGCGCGTTCCAGAATGAACTGAGCGAGGACGATGCGAAGGAACTGAAGGCCAACGGCTGCTGGTGCTGCTGCGAGGTGTCCAACATGGGCTGCCAGCCGGGCGCAATTCATTTCTTCCAGAACAACGGTATCCTCTTCGCTCCCGGCAAGGCCGTCAATGCGGGCGGTGTGGCGACTTCCGGTCTGGAAATGACCCAGAATGCCGAGCACATCTCCTGGGATGCCCAGGAAGTGGATGACAAGCTCCATTTCATCATGAAGAGCATCCACGAGCAGTGCGTCAAGTTCGGTACCCAGCCCGACGGTCATGTCGACTATGTCAAGGGTGCCAACATCGCCGGCTTCATGAAAGTGGCGACCGCCATGCTTGAGCAGGGGATTGTCTAAGGACCCCAACCGATAGAAAGAGCCGCCGGATAATCTTCCGGTGGCTCTTTTTCTGCTGTAAACGAATGGAAATCTGCTGAATAATTGTTAAATTTGCAGGATTTATACAGACAAAGTATTAAAACTATCATCATGGTATTCAAGAAACTGACCTTTGCCATGGCCCTGGCTGCCCTGCTGCTGACCGGCTGCACGGACCACAGGACCCATGCCGGCCGGCTGATGGACAACTATGCAGAAGTGGTCATCCCGGCACCCGACCTGTCCGACATCACGGACAACGGGAAAGAAGTCCTGAATTTGTATCGTTTCGCCGCCGATGAGGCTGACAATATCTACTGGAAGCAGTATTTCGGCGACAAGTCCCTGATGACCTCGCTCACCGATCCGGACGAGAAGGCCTATGCGATGATCAATTACGGCCCTTGGGACCGGATTGACGACAAAGCTTTCATCGAAGGCTACGGCACCAAGCCTGCGGGCATGCAGTTCTATCCCGCGGACATGACGGACGAAGAGTTCCAGGCCCTGGACAATCCCGACAAGAACAGTCATTTCACCCTGATTCGCCGCGACGAAAACGGCGCCCTTCAGACCGTCTGGTATCATGACGCCTATGCCGAGCACATCGACAAGATTGCCAGCTACCTGACCGCGGCGGCGGACATCACCATCAAGCCCAGCGTACGCGCGTACCTGCTGGCCAAGGTGGAAGGCCTCCGGACGGACGACTATTACGCCAGCGACAAGGCCTGGCTGGACATGACGGACAGCAAGATGGACCTGGTCATCGGCCCGAACGAAACGATAGATGACGAGCGTTACGGCCTGAAGGCTTCCTACGGCGCTTACGTCCTGCTGAAAAACCTGGAGCGCACCGAGGAACTGTCCCGTTTCTGCGCCATGCTGCCTGAGCTGCAGCAGATGCTGCCGGGCGAGGAACAGTACCGTAACTTCGTGCCTGGAACGGAGTCCAACATCTTCTCCTGCAATGTAATTTACTACGGCGGCTATACCAACGCCGGATTCAAGGTAATCGCCATCAATTTCCCTTACGATACCCGCGTACAGGAAGAATTCGGCACGCGTACCATCCTGTTTGACAACATCATCCGCGACAAGTTCAACCGGACCGTCTTCCCGGTGGGCGTGCAGCTCTTTGAAGGGGAGCAGCAGGCGCACATGGACGCCAACGCCTTCTATTGGAACATCGTTTTCCGCGAGGTGTCCAAAGGTCTGGGCGTCAAGGAGACCATCAACGGCAAGGGTACGGTGGTGCAGGCCCTCGGCAATGAGGCCCTGACCCTGGAAAAGGTGAAATCCAATGTGCTGGGTGCCTGGCTGACCCTGCGGCTGGTGGAGTCTCACAAGATTGCGGCCCTGATTCTGGGCGAGGATGTGCTGACCACCTTCGTGGCCAATGTGATTCGTTCCACCCGTTTCGGCAACACCGAGGCAACGGGACGTGCCAACTGCATCATTTACAATTATTTGCTTGAGAACGGCGCTTTCCAGCGCATGGAATCCGGCCGCTACCATATCGACTATGCCCGGACCCGCAAGGCCATCGAGCAGCTCGGCGCCGAGATTCTGAAAATCCAGGCGACCGGTGATGTGGACGCCGCCCGTGCTTTCAACGACCGCTATTCCGTCATCGGACCCACCCTCAAGGCGGACATCGTCGCCCTGGAACTCGAAAAAGTCCCGGTCGACATCCGTTTCACCTATGAAAAATAAAACATTATCATAATGTCCAACACTAAATTCAACGTCAAGTATTGTGTCTTTCTGCCAATTGTGCTGTTGGTCACAATTTTCTTGTGGGCCGTGCCGACTTCTTTCTTCGGCATCGCTGACCTGACTGTCGTACAGCAGCGGGTCATCGCCCTGTTCATCTTTGCCGCCCTGATGTGGATTTTTGAAATCATCCCCAACTGGGCTACTTCCCTGATGGTCATTGTGATCGCCCTTCTGACCGTATCCAACAAGGGTATCGGCCTGTTCTGCGACCCCAAGTACGGCCAGCTTGTCGGCTACAGCCGCATTATGTCTTCCATGGCCGACCCGGTCGTCATGCTCTTCCTGGGCGGTTTTGTGCTGGCCATCATGGCCGAGAAATACGGTCTGGACGTGACCCTGGCCCGTGCCCTGCTCAAACTTTTCGGCACCAAGCCTGAAATCGTGCTGCTGGGCTTCCTCATCATGATTTCCATCTTCTCGATGTTCATGAGCAACACGGCGACGGCCGCCATGATGCTGGCCCTGCTGACCCCGGTGCTGTCCAAACTGCCGGCCGATGACAAAGGCAAGGTCGGTCTGGCCCTGTCCATCCCCGTGGCCGCCAACCTCGGCGGTATCGGTACGCCGATTGGTACCCCGCCGAACGCGACCGCCAAGGGCGCCCTGGAGCAGGCCGGATTCGAGGTCTCCTTCGGCGACTGGTGTGTCCACATGATTCCCTATGTGATTATCATGATTCTGCTGGCCTGGGTCATCCTCCGCTTCTTCTTCCCCTTCAAGACCAAGAAACTCGTCCTGGAAATCCCTGAAAGCGGCCGGAAGAAAGACTGGAAGCTGTATCTCGTATGGGTGACCTTCATCGGTACCATCCTGCTGTGGGCGACCGAACAACTGACCCATATCAACTCCAACGTCGTGGCCCTGATTCCGCTGGCCGTGTTTACCGCCACCGGACTCTTCGGCAAGGAAGAAATCAAGGAAATCAACTGGAACGTGCTGTGGTTGGTGGCCGGAGGCTTTGCCCTGGGTTACTGACTGCAGGATACCGGTCTGGCCAAGGTCCTGATTCAGGCCATTCCGTTCGGCAGCATGTCCGTGGTGCTGGTGCTCGTTGTGGCCGGCCTGGTCTGCTACCTGCTGTCCAACTTCATCAGCAACTCCGCGACGGCGGCCCTGCTGATTCCGATTCTGATTGTCGTGGCTGAAGGCATGGCCGACCCGGCCGCTGCCAACAATGCCTCCTTCGTGGCCCTCGGCGGCACCCAGGCAATGATTTGCTTCATTGCGGTGTGCGCCTCCATCGCCATGCTGTTCCCGATTTCCACCCCGCCGAATGCCATCGCTTCTGCTACCGGTATGGTGGAGACCAAGGATATGACCAAAGTCGGCCTCATCATCGGTGTCGTCGGCTTCGTTCTCGGCTATTTCTGGCTGACGACGCTGTTCCCGTTTAAATAAATGATTCTGCATAAACTGCATCAGTAACAGTTTCACATTCAATTATGAAAAAAATAATCTTGATAGCCACCGCCCTGCTTCTTTCCCTCACGGCATTTGCCCAGGAGAATAAGGAAGCCAAGGTCAAGGTGGGCGGTTTCATCCGCAACTACGCTACCTACGATTCCCGCGTTTCCTATACGGGTCCGGAAGATTTCTTCTACTATGCCCCGAAGGATGTCTCCATGTCCGGCGATACCGATATGAATGCGGTCAATTCCATCAAGTTCGCTGCGCTGACCACCCGTCTGTGGGTGACCGCTTCCGGCTTCGAGTGGAACGGCTTCAAATTTGACTCCCGCGTGGAATTCGATTTCTGCCTCGGCCTTTCCAATACCTATTCCGGCACCGCTTCCTGCCGTTTCCGTCAGGGCTGGGTCCGCATGGCGAAGAATGACTGGGGCCTGACGGTCGGACAGGCCTGGCACCCGATTGCCGCCGACCTGGCGGTCAGCGTCGCGTCCATGAACTCCGGTACGCCTTACCACGCCCTGAGCCGCAGCCCGCAGATTCAGTGGAACCAGAGCTTCAACGAGCACTGGAGTTATACCATCGCCCTCCTGTCCCAGATGCAGTACGCTTCCGCCGGTCCTTTCGGCCAGGTGGCGCACTATGCCGTATGGGGCATGATTCCGGAGGCCTATGTCGGTCTGAATTACAAGAACGGTCCCTGGCTCATGCGCCTGGGCGGAGATGTGGTGAGCATCAAGCCCCGTATCGACAACCGTACCGCAATCGGCGGGACCGGTACGCAGAAGGTCAATGAACGTCTGACCACCTTCACGACCTATTTCTATGCCCAGTATAAGAAGGACAAATTCGCCTTCAATACCAAGCTGCACTATGGCCAGGACGGTTCCCACCTGATGTATCAGGGCGGTTATGGCGTCTCCGGCGTCAAGGCTGACGGCATTTCCTACGAGTATACGCCGACCCGTCATTTCACCGGCTTCGCCAGCGCCATTTACGGCAAGACCGCCCAAATCGGCCTGCTGCTGGGCTACTGGAAGAATTTCGGTACGACGAAGGCCCTGATGGACGATGGCACCGGCCAGCCCGTCGGCATGTATTTCCGCCACGGCAACGGTACGAACGACCCGTACAACATGTACCAGAGCTTCCGCGTCATGCCTTCCTTTTTCTACAATCTGGGCAAGTTCGTCTTCGCGCTTGAATTCGAACTGGACGCGCTCCAGTACGGCGACCGGGCGACCATCAACCTGCAGAAGGGTCTCTGCGAGAACAATTTGCACTGGGTGGTCAATCCCCGCGTCGTCAGCATGGTGAAATACACCTTCTGATTTTTCTAATTTAGAGATATTCCAAATTGGCCGACTTTGCAAAAAGTCGGCCAATTTATTTATATACAGGTGGTTAGCCATTGTTAATATCTATGTTGATAACTTTTCTTTGGTAAAAGTTTTGAATATCCCGGAGACTTCCGTAATTTTGTTCTGCACGTTCGGACTATGCAAATGGCCCGAACCTTTTTAACCCTCTTACAGAAAGTACGGAATCTAAACGACCCATAATATGGAAGTCAGGAAAACAAACGGCTCCTTTGAGGAGTTCGATAAAGAAAAATTGAAACGCGGTATCCGCGAAGCGTACCGGGGCACCGGTCAGACCGCCCCCGAGGAAGTGGTGGTTTCCATCACGGACAACCTTTACATCTACGACAAGATTACCAGCCAGGAGATTCGGCGTCAGGTGGTGGACTCCCTGATGTCAATCAACAAGAAGGCGGCCGTGGAGTACATCGAAAAATTCGATGCCGGCACCGACCTGCGCAAGAAGCGGGACTTCATCCGGGATTACATCAAGGCCTCCAACGCCGCTACCGGTTCCAAGTTTGATGCGAATGCCAACGTCACCCGCAAGAATATCGTGACGCTGGGACAGGAGCTCTACAAAGAGAACAACATCAAGCAGAACCGCTATATCATGAAGGACAAAATCAAGTCCCTCTACAGCAAGGCCCTGGCGGAGCAGTACATCAAGGACCTGGAAGACCATACCCTTTACAAGCATGACGAAAGCGGTACGCCGGGCTATCCTTACTGCGTGGCCATCACGATGTATCCCTTCCTGGTGAGCGGCCTGCGTGAACTGGGCGGCGTCTCAGTGGCACCGACCGACCTGAAGTCCTTCTGCGGCGAGTTCATCAACCTGGTCTATTCCATCTCCTCCCAGTTCATGGGAGCGGTGGCTACGCCGGAGTTCCTGATGTACCTGGACTATTTCATCCGCAAGGATTATGGCGATGATTACCTGAACCGCCTGGACGAGGTGGTGGAGAAGAACGCCAAGCAGCGTACGCTGACCAAGGTAATCGACAACTGCTTCCAGCAGGTGGTCCATTCTATGAACATGCCGGCCGGCAACCGCGGTTACCAGACCGTGTTCTGGAACATCGGCTATTTCGACAAGCCCTATTTCGAAGGCGTGTTCAGCGATTTCCGCTTCCCGGACGGTTCGGCCCCCAAGTGGGAGACCCTTTCCTGGCTGCAGAAGCATTTCATGGAGTGGTTCAACGAGGAGCGCAACCATTATATCCTGACCTTCCCGGTGGAGACGATGGCCCTGCTGACTGACGGCGGAGACGACTATGTCGATAAGGAATATGCCGACTTTACCGCCGAGATGTGGGCCAAGGGGCACAGCTTCTTCTGCTACATTTCCAACAGCCCGGACAGCCTGTCGAGCTGCTGCCGCCTGCGCAATTCCTTGAAGGACATGGAGGACGACAGCCACAACCATACCACCCACCAGTATTCGATGGGTACGGCTTCCGTTTCGACGGGTTCCAAGTCGGTGATGACCATCAACCTGAACCGGGTCATCCAGAACGCCGCCCGCCGTTTCTTCGCCTCCAAGGGCGTCAATCTGGAGCCGGGCAAGCCGCTGCCCAAATCCCTGGTCTATGACCGTAATGAACTGTATGACGCCATCCACAACGATGTGCGGGAGATGACCGAGCGGGTACACAAGTACCAGAACGCCTTCAACGAGATTATCAAGGACTTCCTGAAGGCCGACATGCTGGATGTGTACAAGGCCGGCTTCATCGACATGAAACGCCAGTACCTGACTGTGGGCGTGAACGGTATGACCGACGCCGCCGAGTTCCTGGGCCTGGAGATTTCCCCGAACGACGCGTACAAGGATTTCGTGAACGGCCTGCTGGAGACCATCAATATCGCCAACCGCAAGGACCGTACGCGCGAGTGCATGTTCAACACCGAGTTCGTGCCCGGCGAGAACCTCTCCGGCAAGAACTACAAGTGGGACAAGAAGGACGGTTATTTCGTGTCCGGCAAGCACAATATGTACAGCTCCTATTTCTACAACCCCGAGGACGAGAGCCTGAGCATCATCGACAAGTTCAAGCTGCACGGCGAGGAGTATGTGAAGTATCTGGACGGCGGTTCCGCCCTGCACATGAACATTGCGGAGCACCTTACCAAGGAGCAGTACCGGCAGCTGCTGAACGTGGCGGCCCATTACGGCACCAATTACTTTACCTTCAACTGCCGCAACACGGTCTGCAACGACTGCGGTTATATCAGCAAGGATACCCTGACCGTCTGCCCCAAGTGCGGCAGCCACAACCTCGACTACCTGACCCGTGTCATCGGCTATCTGAAGCGGGTGTCTTCCTTCAGCGAGATGCGTCAGGAAGAGGCGGCGCACCGGTTCTATATCCATGATTAAATATGTCCCGTCCATGACCGCCGTGGTCATGGAGGAAATACCCTCCCGCGTTACCCTGGCAGTGGAAATCAGCAACTGCCGGGGTAATTGCGAAGGTTGCCATTCTCCCTGGCTGAAGGAGGATGTGGGAGAGGAGTTGACCGAGGAGGCCGTCGACCGGCTGTTTGCGGCGAATTACGGGGTGAACTGCTTCCTCTTTCTGGGGGAGGGCCGGGATGCCGATGCCCTGGTCCGCCTGGCTTTGTATATCAAGGCGAAATACCCGGTGGAGACGGCTTTGTATTCCGGCCGCCCCGAAGTGGAGAAGCGGCTGTGGGATGTGTTTGATTATGTGAAGACCGGGCCGTATGTGAAGGCGCTCGGTCCGCTGAACAGCCCCACAACAAACCAGCGGTTCTATCATCATGGAGAGGATATCACCGCTGTGTTCTGGAGAAAGAAAGGGAAGTGATTACTTCACCCGGATTTTCTTGCCGATGCGCAGGGTAGAGGAGGGGGTCATGCCGGCATTGAGGTTGCAGATGGCCTTGACGGAGGTTCCGTACTTCCTGGCGAGGCGGGAGAGATTGTCCCCTGACTTAATCGTGTGATATACGGCTTTGGCTGCCTCTGCGGCAGCTTTTTCTTCTTCTGCCTTCCGCACGGCTGCAACCGAATCGGCGACGGCGTAGTCGCGGGTGTCGCCTGAGTAAATCTCCTGCTCTTCCTCTTCGGATTCAGGGACATAGCGGCTGTTGGCGCTGAGGTGTTTTTTCTGCAGGACGAAAAGCCGGTGCCGCAGCGTTCCGGTTTCGAAATCAATCAGCCACTGCGGGTCGAAGGCATAGCCCTGGTACCGCGTTTCAAAATGCAGATGGGCGCCCGTAGAACGGCCCGTAGAGCCGCCGAGGCCGATAATCTGGCCGGCATCCACCCAGTCGTCGCTGTCCACCAGGCGTTTGCTCAGGTGGGCGTAGAAGGTCTCCAGCCCGTTCTCGTGGCGGATGATGACGATGTTCCCATAGCCCCGCATATACCGCGAGATGCGCACTTTTCCGCTGAAGGCGGCGTACACCGGGTCGCCATTGTGCAGGGGCAGGTCCACGCCCTGGTGGCGCCGGCGGTGCCGGATGCCGAATTTGGAATAGACCTTTGTCTTGTTGGGACAGCGGTAGTGGCTCAGGGTATCGACCACCCAGATGTTGATGCGCTGGGGCAGGTCGCTGAGGGCTACCTGATAGGGGTTGGGGCTGCTGGTATCCCAGTATTCCGAGAAGACGGAGGACTGCAGGATGTCGGAAGGCTCCCGCCAGTACCGCCAGGTATAATCGGCATACAGGATGATTTTGATGGCCGGATTGGATGTAGGAATCGTGTCCAACGCCTGGCCGGATTTCTCCAGCGAGGGGACGGACTCCAGGTGAAGCCGCGGAATCTGAATCTCCGCTTTTTTCTTGTTGCTTAGGTTTTTTTGGGCCGTAGCGGGCAGGCAGCACAGGCCGCATGCCAGCAGGACGGCCGCTATCGCTTTCTTAAAATGCATTGTGTCTTTCTACAGGCTTGCGCCGAATCGGGTGAAGAGAATCTCTTTCACTTCGGCAATCTTGGCTTCCAGCAGCGGGCGGGAAGTGGCTTCGCACAGGAAGCGCAGGTAGGGCTCGGTGTTGGAAGGGCGGATGTTGAACCACCACTCGGGGAATTCGACACGGTATCCGTCGAAATCCATGATGGCGGTCGGGGTTTCAGCTTGGGTGAAATGGGCCCGGATGGCGTCCATGGCACCCTGTTTGTCTTCTACGCGGAAGTTGATTTCGCCGGAATTCTCATAGCGGGCAATCTGTCCGATGAGCTGGCTGATGGTCATGCCTTTCTTCTTCAGGCCGGCGACGACGCGCAGGACCAGCAGGGAAGCGAGGATGCCGCTGTCAGAGTAGAAGAAGTCCCGGAAGTAGTAGTGGCCGGCCAGTTCGCCGCCCCACAGTCCGTCCAGTTCACGGAGTTTCAGGGCTGCGTTGGCGCGTCCCACCTTCCAGGTGTGTACGCTGTTGCCCATCGGGGTGAGGTATTCGCTGATGGCCTTGGACGAACGGATATCCTGGAGGACGATGCCCTTCTGGCCCCTTTCTCCGGTGAAATACAGGCCCAGGACGGCAATCATCAGGTCCGGGGCGATGAAGTGGCCCGTTTCGTCAACGAACATGACGCGGTCCGCATCGCCGTCGTAGATGACGCCGATGTCGGCTCCGGTCTTTTTAACCAGTTCTTCCAGCTGGACGACGTTCTTGTGTATCAGCGGGTTGGGCTCATGGGCCGGGAAGGTTCCGTCCATGGTGTCGTTGATATACACCGGGCTGTCGCCGAAAATCTCCTTGGCGTACAGGTTGGCCATACCGTTGGACAGGTCGAAGGCAATCTTCAGGTCCGAATAGTCGCCCTTGTAGCGGAGCTGGAAATTCAGGTAGTCCTGGTGGATGTCCTTCTGGTGGACCTGGCCCTTACGGGCGGCCTTCGGGGTGGGGCGTCCTTCCTCAATCCATTGCTTGATTTCCCCCAGACCCGTGTCCAGTCCGACCGGGAGGGCGTTTTCCCGGGATACTTTCATGCCGTTGTATTCCTTGGCATTGTGCGAAGCGGTAATCTGGACGGAGGCCTTGAAACCGTAGTTGGCCGTGCCGAAATAGACCATCGGGGTGGTGCTCAGCCCGACATCATACACGTCGGCGCCGGCATCGGTGATGCCTTCCAGCAGTGCGTCGTGGATTTCAGGGGAGGAAACCCGGCAGTCCCTTCCGACGAGGACCTTGTCGGTCTCCAGCAGGGCGGGAATGAAATAGCCCACTTTGTAGGCCGTCGTTTTGTCGAAATCTTTGTTGTAGATTCCGCGAATATCGTATGCGTGAAATGCTCCCATAAAGAAGAATCGTTTATTTATTCCTGCAAATTTACAAAAAAATCTTCAGTATCCCGTAAGACGCTGTTTTGAAATCCCTCCTCTCAGTTCTTACGGTGTCTTTCCGGCCGGTTTGGCCGGGAAATTCGTGCATCCGCGGTAGGCTATTCGCTTCCGGCGGCTTCTGCGTGCGGCAGGACCAGGTCGTCCACGGACAGTTTGGGAACATAGTGAACGCCTTCTTTGCGGTAATACCGCAGGTCCGGGTCTTTCTCTCCCGGGGTGACCGGCCGCAGAAAGACCGGCTCGGCGGGCTTCCCGATAGCAATGACGGCCAGCGGGTCCAGCGTGAGCCCCAGGGCGGCCTTGAGCGCATCCCTCCGCAGGTTCAGGATGAACACTCCGCCCAGCCCCTTCTCGGTGGCCCGCAGCAGGATGCTTTGCGCCGCGAAGCCGATGTCCATATCCAGCGCCCTGTCTTCTGGAACCGTGGCGCAGACGACGATGAAGGCCCCGGGTTCGCTGCCCGGGTGGGGAAGGTGCTCCTGCGGAAGGGCTCCGCCCAGCGTGATATGCGGCAGAACGGCGCCGGCTTCCTCTGCGGTTACAAGGCGGAAGCGCAGCGCCTGCCGGTTCATCCCGGATGCCGTCAAGGTCACGGCGCGGAGGATATCCCGGAGTTCCGCTTCCGGCACGGTCCGGGACGGGTCGAAGGCGCGGTAGCTGCGGTTGCGGTGCAGGAGGGTGTCCAGTGAAGGATAGCTCTTCCGGACAATCTTCGTCCGGGCCCGGGAAAGTTCCTCCTGGCGGTATTCAAGGTAATTGTCTGCCATAGATGCAAAGATACATATAAAAAGCCCGAATCTCGTCAGTTTTTGTGTATATTTGCAGCATGCCGGGCGCAATTTCCGCGGCCCTTGTGGGAGCGGTTGACCTTCATCAAGAACTGACAGGAAACGTAGGGCGCTCCTTATTTGACCTTGGTGCTGTACCGGGCCTGGACTTTTCCCTTGCTGATGTTCTGCAACTTCTTCATCAGCATTTTTTTGCGGATGGGAGGCATGTGGTCCGTGAAGACGTCGCCTTCCAGATGGGACAATTCATGCTGGACCATGCGGGCGGCGAACTTGTCGAAGGTCTCGGTGACCTTGTTGAGGTCCTCGTCGTAGTATTCCACCGTTACGGATGCGGGCCGGCGGATATCGGCATAGATGCCGGGGATGCTGAGGCAGCCCTCGTTGTATTCGCACTGTTTGTCGCTGACGGCGGTAATCACCGGATTGATCAGGGTGCGGCGGAAGTCTTTCAGATAGTCGTAGGTCTCGGTCAGTTCGGTGCCGTCCACGATGACGACCCGGCGGCTGACCCCGATTTGCGGGGCGGCGAGACCGCACCCGTCAGCATGAGCGAGGGTGTCTTTGAGGTCTTGCACCAGGGTTTTGATGCCTTCTGTGTCAGTGAGGTCCATGGGTTCCGCCTTTTTGCGGAGCACCTCGGAACCGTAAAGGTAAATGGGTTGAATCATCTCTTGTTCTTCTTTGTCCGGGTGCCGGGGATGGCGTCCTGCGGTACCGCGAAAGACGGGCTGCCCGATGTCCGGTCCATATAGCTTTGCAGAATGATGGCGGCGCTAATCCGGTCCACGGAGGCCTTGTCCCGGCGGTCCGCCGCTTTCATCCCGCCGTCAATCATCGCGCGGTGGGCCAGCACGGAGGTGAACCGCTCATCCTCCAGGGTCACGGGAATGTCCGGAAAGGCCTTGGCCAGCTGGCGGAGAAAGACCTCCACATCGGCCGCAGCCTGGGCCGGAGCCCCGTCCAGATTGCGCGGATATCCGACCACAAATCGAATTATCCGTTCATTCTGCGCATAGTTTTTGATATAATCTATTATCTTTGCAGACGGGACAGTCTCCAGCGGAGACGCAAAGATGCCGAGCGGGTCGCTGACCGCCAGTCCGATGCGTTTTCTGCCGTAGTCTATGCCCAGAAGTCTGTCCATAACAGAATGCAAATATAGGAATTATAGAAATGATAAAAAAATTAGTTGCTTCAGTTCATGGAAGTTTTTTGGATGGATTTGTATTTTGAAGAAGGCGTGCAGCGGGGCTACACGACGGATGAAAAAATACAAAGGCGACAAAAAGATTCATGAAAATGATGCAGGTAATTTATTTTGAATGACATAATGGCAAGAAACAAGAATAAAGAGCCCCGGACCGAGAAGTTCCGCGTATCGCTGGTGGACGACGTGACCCACCGGCACATCGGAACCCTGCGCTTTACGCGCTGGACCTTTTTCCTGACGGTGCTCTCCATTGTGACCGTCCTGATTCTCGGCGCCATGGCCCTGGCGGCCTTTACGCCCCTGCGGACCTTTATCCCGGGCTATCCGGACGCCCACACCCGCCGTGCCGCCGTCCAGAACGCCATTACCATCGATTCGCTGGAGAGCGTCATCGCCCGCTGGGAGTTCTATTCCGACAACCTCCGCCGGGTCATGGACGGGGAAGACCCGGTCCGGATTGACAGCGTGGTGCGCAGCGTCCACTCCGCCGCGCAGACCCAGCTGAGCCGCGCGTATCTGGTGGAGCAGGATTCCCTCCTGCGCCAGACGGTCCGCGAATCCGAACAGTTCGCCCTGAGCGATGCCCATGCCCGGCGCCTGCCCATCGAAGGCCTGCATTTCTTTACCCCGCTCAAAGGGGTGGTTTCCCACGGTTATGAGCCCCTGGTCCACCCGTATATCGACATTACGGCCCCGCAGGGGTCCGTGGTCATGGCCGTCCTGGACGGGACGGTGGTCTATGCCGGATGGAGCGACGAGTACGGGTATTCGATGCTGATTCAGCATACCGACGACATCCTGTCGGTCTATCGTCATAACCAAAAGTTGTTGCGCAAGGAAGGAGAACGGGTGACGGCCGGGTCGTCGGTCGCCCTGGTCGGGAACGCCGGCCCGGGTGCGGAGAACAACCACCTCCATTTTGAATTGTGGTACCGCGGCGAACAGGTCGACCCTGTAAAATACATAGCATTTTGATGGAAAAGAGGAGAATTGCGATTTTGGGCTCCACCGGGTCCATCGGCCGCCAGGCCCTGGATGTGGTACGCCAGCACCCCGACCGCTTCGAGGTGGAATTGTTGACAGCGAACAACAACGCTGCGCTGCTGGTGCAGCAAGCGCGGGAATTCGATGCCAACTGTGTCGTTATCTGCAATGAGGAAAAATATACGGAAGTAGCCCAAGCCCTGCAGGATACGAAAGTGTTCGCCGGAATGGATTCGGTCTGCGACCTGGTCGGGGGAGACAACATCGACATGGTGTTGACGGCCCTGGTGGGATTCAGCGGACTGCGGCCCACGCTGGCGGCCATCCGTGCCGGAAAACCCATCGCCCTGGCCAATAAGGAGACCCTGGTGGCCGGCGGCAGCATCGTCATGGACCTGGCCCGGCAGAAGGGCGTCCCGATTCTGCCGGTGGATTCCGAACATTCCGCCATCTTCCAGTGCCTGATGGGCGCGGCCGGCAACCGGTTGAAAAAGATTCATCTGACCGCTTCCGGCGGCCCGTTCCGGACCTGGACGCGCGAGCAGATGGCCGGGGCTACCTGCCGGGAAGCCCTGCAGCATCCTCAGTGGAATATGGGCGCGAAAATCACCATTGATTCCGCGACGATGATGAACAAGGGCTTCGAAATGATAGAGGCCCGCTGGCTGTTCGATACGGACCCGTCCGATATCAACATCGTCGTGCATCCGCAGTCCGTCATCCATTCCATGGTGGAGTTCGAAGACGGTGCGGTACTGGCCCAGATGGGCCATCCGGATATGCGGGAACCCATCCAGTTCGCCCTGTCCTTCCCGGAGCGCCTGCCGCTCAACAACAAGAAGCTGGATTTCGCGGCCCTGGGCAGCCTGACCTTCGAGCGTCCGGATTTCGACCGTTTTCCCTGTCTGGAACTGGCTTTCGAGGCCATCCGGCGGGGCGGCAACGTGCCCTGCGCCATGAATGCAGCCAATGAGGCGGCCGTGGCGGCGTATCTGGCGGGCCGGATCGGGTATTTCGATATCGCCCGGACCGTGTCGGAGGCCATGGAAACTGTGTCATATATCGCGAAGCCTGCCGTGGAGGACATCCTGGCCACCCACGAAGCGGTGTTCGCCCGGGCGAAGGAGCGCGTATGGTAGTGTTGGTCAAAGCTTTGCAGGTCATTCTCGCCCTGGCTGTCCTGATTCTGTTCCACGAATTGGGGCATTTCACCTTCGCGAAGCTGTTCGGCATTCGCGTGGACAAGTTTTTCCTTTTTTTCGACCTCAACGGGGTCAAATTGTTGAGTACGAAAGAAGGCTGGTTCTCCCGTCTGTTCCCCGGCCTGAAGAAATACGAGACCGAATACGGTATCGGCTGGCTGCCGCTGGGCGGCTACTGCAAAATCAACGGCATGATAGACGAGTCGATGGATACGGAATACCTGTCGCAGGAACCGAAGCCCTGGGAATTCCGCAGCAAACCGGCCTGGCAACGTCTGCTGGTGATGTCCGGCGGCGTGCTGTTCAATTTCATCCTCGCCATCGTTTTCTTCATCCTCATTCTGGGAATTTGGGGAGAAAGCTATCTCAGCAATGAGGACAATGCCATCTATGTCAATGAATTATCCTACGATATGGGCTTCCGTACGGGCGACCGTATCCTGGCCCTGGACGACTATGTGCCCGAGAATTTCTCTCTGCTGACCGCGGATATCGTGCGCCGCCGGGTACACAAAGTGACCGTGCTCCGCGGGACGGATACCCTGGCCGTCTATATCGACCAGAGCCGGACCGGCGAGATGCTGGAAAGCCCGGACCTGTTCACGGTGGCGGTTCCCTTTGTCGTGGATACCATTCCGCCCGCATCGCCCAATTACGGGCTGGGCCTCCGTCATGGTGACCGAATCGTATCCGTGGACGGCGTGCCCGTCACCTATGTGCAGGAATCCCGGGCGGTGGTCCGTGAACGGAAAGGGCAGGAGGTCCCGATGAAAGTGGTGCGGGGGCGTGACACCCTGGCCATGACCATGCGGGTGGACAGCCTCGGACAGGCGTTGGTCTATGCCGAGATTCCCGGACTGCGGACCCGCCACTACAATGCCGTGACCGCCGTTCCGGCCGGGTTCCGGATGGCCTGGGACTCGGTCAAGGGCTATCTGCAGGACCTGCGCACCGTGGCGACGCCCGGCACCGGAGCCTATAAGTCCGTGGGCAGTTTCATCGCCATCGGCCAGGCCTTCCCGGCTGTCTGGGACTGGTACCGGTTCCTCTATATGCTGGCCATCTTGTCCATCATGCTCGGGGTGATGAACCTCCTGCCGATTCCGGCCCTGGACGGTGGCCATATCGTGTTCACCCTGTATGAAATGATAACCGGCCGGAAGCCGGGCGACCAGTTCCTGATGATTGCCCAGATGGTCGGGCTGGTCCTGATTTTCGGGCTGATGTTCCTTGCCTGCGGCAATGATATCATGCGCCTCCTGCGTTAGGAATGTAATTTGCAGTGTTTCAGACAAAGCATAGCGTATGAAAAAGATACTCCTTTTCGCGGCGGTCCTGCTGGCAGCCGTGTCCTGTAAAAACGGGACCAAGACCCTCCTCCCCAATGTCAGCGGCAAGGCGGGGGAAATCATCGTCATCATGGACAAGAACAACTGGGACGGCGATTTGGGTACGGCGGTCCGGGATGTGCTGGCCGGCGATTGCCCCTATCTGGCCCAGAAGGAGCCCTTGTACAACCTTGCGAACGTCTCGCCGACCGGTTTCGCCGATTTGTTCAAGGTGCATCGTAACATCATGATTTTCAATCTGGATGCGACCTTGGCGGAGGGCGGCATGCTGTACCGGGCCGATGTGTGGGCCCGTCCGCAGTGCGTGGTGCAGCTCAATGCCCGCGATGCCGCGGAAGCCGCCCGGGTATTCCAGGACAACGAGGAGCGGATTCTGGCCACGTTCGAGCAGGCGGAACGCGACCGGGTTATCGCCAATTCCAAGCTGTATGAAGAAAAGAAACTGGGCGAGGCGGTCCGTGAGATGATCGGCGGCTCGCCGCATTTCCCTTCCGGTTATAAACTGAAGAAGAAGACGGACGATTTCATCTGGATTGCCGACGAGAAACAGTATTCCACCCAGGGCGTGTTCATCTACACCTATCCCGCTTCGGCCACGGAGAACCTTTCCCTGGACAACATCATCGCGCACCGCAACCGGATTCTGAAGGACAATGTTCCCGGGATGTTCGAGGGAACGTATATGACTACGGGGGACTATCTCAAGCCGACGGTGGAGTATGTCGCCTTCCGGGGCCGCCAGTTCGCCCAGACCCGCGGCTTCTGGGAAGTACACAACGATTTCATGGGCGGGCCTTTCGTGTCCCATGCCTTCTATGGCAAGGATCCCTCCACCATCGTGGTGCTGGAGGCCTGGGTCTATGCGCCGAAATACGACAAACGGCAGTATCTGCGTCAGGTTGAATCGATTATCTATTCTTTCGAGTGGGATAAGCCCGTGTCGGAAAAAGGACGTGATGAAAAAAAATGATTTTATCCGCAAAAATATTTTGCCATAAAAAAAATTATGTATACCTTTGCAATCCCTTAGTTTAGGCAATTAAGCCTTGCAGGGGTAGCCGGTGGGTTCGTATAACGGTTAGTACTCGGGATTTTCATTCCCGCAATAGGAGTTCGATTCTCCTACCCACTACCAAAATATAAAAAATAGTATTATGGCAAATCATGCATCTGCAGAGAAGTGCATTCGCCAGAGCGAACGGCACAGAGTGCATAACAGGTATTATGCAAAAACCACAAGGAACGCGATTCGTGCGATAAGGAACACGACCGATAAGAAGACCGCTGAAGAAGATGCCCCGAAGGTCTACGCGATGATTGACAAACTCGCCAAGCAGGGTATCATCCACAAGAACAAAGCAGCGAACCTCAAGAGCGGTATTGCAGTGTACATCAACAAGCTCGCGTAACCACACTTAAGAACTGCCACAGCGCGGTTCTTTTTTATCAAGGCGGAGTTTTTTCCCGCGGACCGAAAGGTTCAATCTCCGTCAATCGGGATGTAGCGCAGTTGGTAGCGCACTACGTTCGGGACGTAGGGGTCGTCCGTTCGAGTCGGATCATCCCGACAGAATCCAGG
>CADBPR010000002.1 GCA_902796555.1 uncultured Bacteroidia bacterium | reverse complement strand
AGGGAATCGGCCGTGGGGTCGATGCCGACATAAGCCGCCTGAGGGCCTTCCATCAATTTCTCTTCCGTTCCGGGCATGATATCCTGAATCATGCCTCTCCAGGTGAGTTCTTCTACAAAATTCTTCATCGTTTCCTAAAAAAGTATCAGACTGCAAATTTACACAAATTCTTGCAATTAAATCATAAAAAAGTGCTATCTTTGCGGCGCAAAAATAAAGGGAGGATTCCCTTTGGTGCAATGGGGTCTGTGCCATCACAGACTGAGTAACACATTTCAAACAACAACAAATGAAACATTTCGAACTCAAAGGCCAGCTTCGTGAAACTGGCAACAAGGCTGTCATCAAGGCCTTCCGCAAGCAGGGACTCGTCCCTTGCAACCTCTACGGACTCGGTATGCAGAACGTCATCTTCACCGTCGACGAGAAAGACCTCAAGGGCATTACCCATACCCCCGCTTCTTTCATCATCGACCTGGTGCTGAGCGACGGAAAGAAGTATACGGCCGTCGTACATGAGCTCCAGTATCATCCTGTGAAGGACAACTGCCTGCATGTCGACTTCCTCGCCGTGAACGAAGAGAAGCCCATCGCCATCAAGGTGCCCCTCAACATTACGGGTCATGCCGCAGGTGTGCAGGCGGGTGGTAAATTCGAGAAACTGCAGCGTGAAATCCGTGTCTGCGCCCTGATGAAGGACCTGCCTGACCAGATTGACATCGACATCACTCCGCTCGGAATCGGCCAGCAGATAAAGGCCGGCGACCTCCACTATGAAAACATTGCTATCCTTACTCCGAAGGATACGATCATCTGTGGCGTCAAGGCGACCCGCAACGCAGCCGCTGCCGCCCCGACCGAGGAGTAGTGAAGACAACCCTGCCCCTGGTATGAACTACCTCGTTGTCGGATTGGGAAATATCGGAAGCGAGTACGCCGGTACCAGGCACAACATGGGATTTATGGTATTGGATGCCTGGTGCCAGGCATCCAATACGCTTTTTGTCCAGGAACGCTACGGGGCTGTGGCGGAAGTCTCTTTCAAAGGCCGCCACATCACCCTGCTGAAACCTTCTACCTACATGAACCTCAGCGGCAATGCCGTCCGCTATTGGTTGGAAAAGAAAAATGTTCCGCTGGAAAACCTGCTGGTCATCTGTGACGACCTGAATCTGCCGTTCGGCACCCTGCGGATGCGCAAACGGGGGAGCGACGGCGGCCATAACGGGCTGAAGCACATCCAGTCCGTGCTGGCCTCGCAGGACTGGTGCCGGATCCGGATGGGCATCGGGAACCAGTTCCACGCCGGAGAGCAGATTGATTATGTACTGGGGCCCCTCACGCCGGAGCAGCGGGAACAGATGCCCGCCCTCTGCGAACGGGTCATTTCCGGCGTCAAATCTTTCGTGACGGTCGGTCCCGACCGGACGATGAATACGCTCAATACCAAGGCCCCGGAAGAAAAAGTGTAATTTTTTTACATTTTTTTTCATTTATGGTGCAACGTTTCCTTTCGGATGTGCATCTATAGTGCAGGTTTAGGTTTTAGTACACGTCTTAGAAGCCGGTGAACACGTGAGTGCGAGCCGGTTTCTTGGTTTTTCCCCCGAATCCTTGCCTTTTTCTGAAAAAATCGCTATTCTTGTATTCTGAATGAAGCGATTTTTGCTCATATTGGCCGGACTGCTTCTGTGTGGTTCCCTCTTTGCCATTCCTGTTTTCCGCCAGCGGCTCACCTTGACCCAGCCGGATGGAACGCAGGTGCAGGCAGTCCTGTCCGGTGACGAACGGGCCCATCAGATGACCGACCTGCAGGGACACCTCCTGGTGCAGGATGAAGGCCGTTGGTGGCGTTATGCGGACCTGCAGGCCGACGGAAGCCGCAAGGCGACCGCTTGGGCCGCCGGCCGTCCCGCTCCCGCAGCCGTCCTCCGGGCCAGCATCCCGCCGGCGGATTTCCGCCCCGCACGCATCCCTCAGGAGCGGCCGCTGCGCAGGCCTTTTGCAGCCGGGGACGGTTCCGGCGACCCGACGGGCCCCGCGTTTCCGAGCGAACGCAACTGCCTGATTATCTTGGTTCAGTTCCCGGACCGGACGTTCCGCTACGAATCGTCCGAATTCGAACGGATGGTGCATGAACCGGGCTATGCCGACGGCGGGTCGGTCGGGTGCATCGATGATTATTTTGCCGAACAGTTCCGGGACGACTGCCGTTTTTCCTTTGAAATCTGCGGTCCCGTCACGCTGTCCCAGCCTTCCTCCGACTATTTCGGCAACGACGAACAGGGGAATGACAAGGCCGCGCGGGATGCGGTGGTGGAAGCCTGTACCGATGCTTCCGAGCAGATGGGCGTGGATTTCTCCCGCTTCGCCACCGACGGCGTACAGGTTGACAATGTCTTTTTGATTATCGCCGGCAAATCCGAAGCCGACGGGGGGGATGAAGACTGCGTCTGGCCCCACATGGCCTATCTGAGCGGTTCCCCAAAATACCGTGATTTCCAGCTGAACGGCGTATCTGTCAATGCCTATACGATTACGACCGAGCTCCAGCGCAACCTCACGGACGGGACCTACGGCCTGACGGGCATCGGCACCTTCTGTCATGAATACAGCCATTCCCTGGGGCTGATGGACCTGTATGATACCGATTATGCCGGCAGCGGCGGCATGGCCAGCGGCATGTGGCGGACCACCGCCCTGATGGACGGAGGCAACTACAACAACGACGGCCGTGTCCCTCCGCACTACAACGCTGTCGATTACGACTGCCTGGGCCTGGGATTCCCTGAAACCCTTCAGGTCGGTAGCTATGTGCTGGAACCGGTCAGCCGCAACCGTCGTTTCCTGCGTTATGAAACCGGGACGGAAGGGGAGTACTTCCTCCTCGAATGTCGCAGTGCCACCGGCTGGGATACGGCCATCGGCGGCGCCGGCCTGCTGATTTACCACATCGACCGGAGTACGCGCACGACAGGCTATTCCGATACCCAGGAGCGCAATCTGACGGCCTGGCAACGCTGGCAATGGAATGAAGTCAACTGCCGTCCGGACCATCCCTGCGCCCGGCTGGTGGCTGCTGTCCCGGGTCTGCGAGCCTATAATTCCTCCCTGGAATTCCAGTTCAACCAGGCTTCCGTCTTTTTCCCGGGCAAAGAATATACGGCTTTTACGGCCCTGACGACCCCGGCCTTCGTCTTCTGGGACGGGTCGGAATCTCCCCTGGCCATTACCGAAATCGCGATGGACGGTGAAAACGTCCGTTTTACCGTCGCCCGGATGAGCGACGTGGTGGTGCCGGAAGTGACCGGGGTGGACAGTTTTATTTTCCAGGATGCGGCCATCCTCCAGTGGGAGGCGGACAATCCGGACTATGCCGGGACGGCCACCGTTACCTGGGGACAGGCCGGCGTGGCCGGAAAAGAGGTGGAAGTGAAGCCCTATGCGGCGGGGAAATATGCCCTCACGCTGGAGGGACTTACGCCCGGCAAAGCCTACAAGGCGGTGATTACCTTCCGCAACAGCGGCATTTCCAGCAAACAGGCCCCGGTGAACTTTACGACCAAATACATCTATGACGGCAGCATGCCCTTCATCTATGTCAACAGCCTGCAGCGAGCTTCCGACGGGACGGTCGCGGCAGGGTCGAAGCTCCCGTTGCGCGTGTACAATGTGCTGAAAGCGGATTCGGTGGAATGGGAATGGAACGGCACGCCTGTCCTGCCGGGCGGAGACGGCTTCTTCACCCTGGAACGCTCCGGTACCTTACGGGCCATCATCCATTACCGGGACGGCAGCACGGAGTATATTGTCAAAGAAATCAAGGTGTTATGAAACGGCTGCATATCCTGCTTCTCCTGCTGGCTGTCACGGGGTTGACAGCGTGCCGCGGTAGTAAAGTCAGCGAGGAATTCCTCCTGACCCCGGGACTGTGCCTGGAAGAGAATGGCCGGATGGTTTTCAACTACAATCCGGACAACTGCCAGATTGCCTGCAATCCGGACCGGAAACAGTTCCGTGTGATGGATGATACGATGTCCCGCTTTTATCTGCTCACTTGCAGCGCTTTGCCGAGTTCGGTCGGGCAGGTGCTCACGGCGGATATCCGCTGGGTGTCGGGCGATTCGGCCCAGAACTTGGCCGGACTCGAATTCAAGGTCGAAAAGCTGGAAGACGGACAGGCCTGGCTCTGGTGCCAGCGCCGCAAAATCGCCGTTTCCGTCCGGCTGCTGCCATAAGTCATTCGCCGCTCCTGGCCTATCTGTGACCTTTTGATTGAGAGAGGGGTGTGGGGTGCCGGGGGGCTTGTCCACCCCCGGACAAGTATAGGGGGAGGGGCCCGCCGCAAAGCGGTGGGAGGGGCCGGAGTGAAGCGAAGCGGAACGGAGTTCCCCCGGCACCCCACACCCCTCCCAACAAAAAAAAGAGGCCAACTCTTTGAGTCAGCCTCTTTTGTGCATGTTGTCGTCCGTTTCTCAGAAGGACTCGGCGATGGCGATGAAGTCATCGGCCTTGAGGGCGGCGCCGCCAATCAGGCCGCCGTCGATGTCCGGCTGGGCGAACAGTTCTTTTGCGTTGGAAGGCTTGCAGCTGCCACCGTAGAGAATGGTGGTGTCGTCCGCAACCGCTTTTCCGAACTTCTCTTCCAGGACATTGCGGATGCAGGCGTGGATTTCTTCGGCCTGTTCCGCACTGGCGGTCTTGCCGGTACCGATGGCCCACACGGGCTCGTAAGCCACGACGATGGAAGCCATTTCAGCAGCGCTGAACTGGTAGAGGACATTCTTGATCTGTTCGGTCACGACGGCGAAATGACGGCCGGCTTCGCGCTCTTCCAGGTTCTCACCCACGCAAAGGATGACCTTCAGGCCGGCGGCCAGGGCCAGTTTTACTTTCTCGACCAGTTTGGCATCGGTCTCGCCATAATACTGCCTTCTCTCGGAATGACCGAGGATGGTATAGCTGCAGCCGGCAGAAACGAGCATGTCGACGGACACCTCACCGGTGTAGGCACCCTTCTCCTTGTCTGCGCAGTTCTGAGCGGACAGGGCCACCTTGGAACCCTTGAGCGCATCGGCGACGCATACCAGGTGGGTAAACGGCGGAGCAACGACCAGTTCTACGTTTGCGGGGAGTTCCTTGGATTTCTCCGCCACGGCTTTGGCAAGTTCTACACCCTGGGGAACAGTGGTGTTCATCTTCCAGTTTCCAGCTACGATGAATTTTCTCATTTTATTGATAATTATTTAGTTATAAGTTGTGTATCATGATTCCAGTCCAGCGTCCGGTAGAAGTCGTTCAGCTCCTCGTTGCCTGCGGAAGGCAGGTACATCGACAATCCGCAGAAAGCCGTAATCGGGTGCGTACGGGCGTCGGTGATGGAGAAGTACTGGCCGGTATGCTGCTTGAACAGGACGCATTGGTCCAGGGCTGCCGTCAGGTCGGCCAGTTCCGCTTCGGGCACACCGGCCTTTTCCAGGATATCCTGCAGGTCATAGAACCAGTTTTTCGTTCCGCCGAAGCCCTGTACGTCCGCCGGGTTGAGGGCGGCGATTTCCTCCCTGTGGGCCGAAAACAGCTGCCGGCAGACCTCAGCCAGGCGGTCCAGTTGCGTACAGTCAATCAGCGAAATGGTCGCCGAGTGGTAGGAGCCGGACTGCGTCTCATAGAAACTGATATAGTCCGAACACACGCTCTTGGTATCCGGGGTATCGGCCAGCAGCAGGTTCCGGGCCAGCGCGAGATAGTCGAATCCGTCCGCCATCACCTCCGCCTGGGAGAAGCCGATTTGGTCCGTCTTGTCCCGCAGGGCATAAGCAATTTCAACGCCGCCCATCAGGCAGGCGTCGATGAGCAGATAATCCAGGTGCATCGGAATCGCGTCGGCGAAATCCTCGATTTCCATCTCGATGCTGTGGGTGTTGTCCTGCTTTTCCGCGAGGATGGATTTGGTCATCGGGAGGGACGGGTCATAGACGGGGTCGGTTTCCTCGAATACGAAGGGCTTTCCGCTGCGCCGGGCAGCCCGTCGGGCTGTGCTCCAGGTCGTGGAAGAAGATTGGGTTCTTGCATAATAACCGCTTGGAAGCCAACCTGTTGCGTGCGACGATACAACTATGCCGTAATGCTCGACCGGGAAACGGTCACGGGCTTCGGTCAGCATGGCGTCCAGGTTTCGCTGCTCGGTCAGCGAACTGCCGGCGGGCAGGGAAAACAGGGTGTCGGCCACCACGACGTCGTTCTGCTTGTACAGCCGGATTAGATACGGCGGGGTCGGCACCTCATATCCGCGTACGGTATGGTGGGCGACCATCAGCAGGATGTTCTTGTCGTTTTTGGGCGGAACATAGCCTTTCTTCAGGTCCTGGATATCTTCCAACAACCAGGAACTGAGGTTGTTGAACCCGTCGGAGACGAAAATCATCACCCGCTCGGGCGGAATCTGCGCCTCCTCGCGCCGGAACCATGAACAGGAGGCTGTCAGCAAGACGGCCAGCGGCAGGAGGAATATGTTCCAAAACTTTTTCATCAGTTTGCAAAGATAGCAATTTTCTGATTATATTTGCATAGTAATGTAATGTGACAAGCATGAAAACAGTTTTCAAAATGACCCTTTCCCTGGCGGCCGTCGCCGCACTTGCTTCCTGCGGGCAGCCCAAGCCCGCGGCAGATGCCGATTTCAAATACCTGGTGGACCATTTCGCCGATTTGAACATTATCCGTTACAAAGTGCCCGGCTGGGACAACCTCAGCCTGCAGCAGAAGGAATATGCCTATCACCTCAGCGAAGCGGCCAAATACGGCCGTGATATTACCTGGGACCAGTATTGCCGCTGGAACCTGCCCCTGCGCCATGTGCTCGAAAAGATTCTGGAGCAGTACAAAGGCGACCGCGAATGCGACGATTACCAGCAGTTCCTGCTTTATGCCAAGCGCGTCTTTTTTGCCAACGGCGTCCATCATCATTATGCCGAGGATAAATTCCTGCCGACCTGTCCGAAGCCCTATTTCGCGTCCCTGATGGAAGCGGTCGGTGCCACGGATACGGCCCTGCTGGATTTTATTTATGACCCCCAGGCCTATCCCCAGCGCCGCTCGACCAGCAAAACGGGCGATATCGTCCAGCTGTCAGCCGTCAATTTCTACGAAGGCGTGACCCGGGCCGAGGTGGAAAAATACTATGCCTCCATCGAGGACCCGAAGGACCCGGAGCCCATTTCCTACGGGCTGAACTCCAAGATTGTGAAGGGTCCGGACGGCAAACTGCGCGAAGAGCGCTGGAAGGTGGGCGGTATCTACGGCCCGGCCCTGGAAAAGATATCCGCCGAGTTGGAGAAGGCGGCGAAAGTCGCTGAAAACGAAGACCAGCGCAAGGCCCTCGGCCTGCTGGTGGAATACTATCGCACCGGCGACCTCCGCAAATGGGACGAATACAATGTGTGCTGGGTGAAAGATACGGTCGGAATCGTGGACTATATCAACGGTTTCATCGAGGACTATGACGACCCGCTGGGCCACAAGGCCACTTTCGAGGGTTATGTCCATATCAAGGATTCCGCCGCTTCCGCACGCACGGAAATCCTCAGCGCGAATGCGCAGTGGTTCGAAGACCATTCGCCGGTGGACCCGCGCTTCCGCAAGATAAACGTCAAGGGCGTGTCCGCCAAGGTGGTGAACGCCGTCGCGATGTCCGGGGCCTGCTATCCCAGTACGCCCATCGGCATCAACCTGCCCAATGCGGACTGGATCCGCAAGGAGCACGGTTCCAAGTCCGTGACCATCTCCAACATTACCCACGCCTATGATTATGCGGCCCAGGAGCAGCCCAAGAGCACACTCACGGAGTTCGCCTACAGCGAGGAGGAAGTGGCCGCCTACCGCAAATGGGGGCCCTACACCGACGAGGTCCATACCGACCTGCACGAATGCCTCGGCCATGCTTCCGGCCAGTTGCTGCCGGGCGTGTCTTCTTCGGCCCTGGGCGAGTACCAGTCTGCGCTGGAAGAGGCTCGCGCCGACCTGTTCGGGCTCTATTATGTAGCCGACCCGAAGATGGTCGAACTGGGAATCATCCCGGATCCGGAGGCTTACAAGCCTGCCTATGAGCATTACATCCGCAATGGCCTGATGGTCCAGTTCTCCCGCGTGGAGCTGGGCAGGCCCAATACGGAAGCCCATATGCAGAACCGCAAGCTGATTGCGGAGTGGTGTTATGAAAAGGGCCGGGCCGCCAACGTGATTGAAAAGAAAGTGCGGGACGGCAAGACCTATTTCGTCGTCAACGACCATGCGGCCCTGCGCGGTCTGTTCGCCGAACTGCTCGCTGAAATCCAGCGCATCAAGTCCGAGGGGGATTATGCTGCCGGCAAAGCCCTGATTGATACCTATGCCGTCGACATCGACCCTGAACTGCATCAGGAGGTCCGTACCCGTTACCAGGCGCTGAACCTGCGTCCGTACGGCGGTTTCCTTAACCCGGATATCGTCCCGGTGGAGAAAGACGGGAAAATCGTGGATTACCGCCTGGAATATCCGGACGATTTCCTGGGCCAGCAACTGGAATACGGGCACCGTTACGCAACGTTGTAGTGGAACGGCTGCTCCGGGATTACGCCTATTATCTGAAGGTCGAGCGGGCTATGTCTCCCCGAACGGTGGAGGCATACCTCTCTGACCTTCAGGAGTTTTTTGCCGTGTCCGGTCTGGATGCCGCCGCCGTTCAGCGCGACGATATCGTCCGGTATCTGGCCGCGGCGCAGGTCTCGGAGCGCTCCCAGGCCCGCAGGCTCAGCGCCCTGCGGTCTTTCTTCGGCTGGCTGCAGCTGGAAGGGGAACGGAGCGACAATCCGGCCGAGCATGTGGATGCGCCCAAAATCGGGCGGTATCTGCCGGCCGTGCTGTCCGTGGAGGAGGTGACGGCCATTCTGGAGAGCGTGCAGACGACGACGTGGACCGGCCTGCGCGACCGGGCCCTGCTGGAAGTGCTGTACGGCTGTGGCCTGCGCGTTTCGGAGGCGGCCGGCCTGCGGGTGTCCGACCTCTTTCTGAAAGAGGGCTTTGTCCGGGTCACCGGCAAGGGTGACAAGCAACGTGTCGTCCCCATGGGGGAGGAGGCCGCGGCCGCTTTGACAGCCTATCTGGCGGAACGTCCGGTCCCGGACGAGCACTGGGCCGATTTCGTGTTCCTGAACGTGAAAGGCCGTCCGCTAAGCCGGGTGTCCGTCTTCAATCTGGTCAAGAAACAGGCCATGGTGGCGGGCGTACACAAGGAGATTTCCCCGCATACCTTCCGACATTCTTTCGCTACCCATCTGATTGAGAACGGCGCAGACTTGCGTGTGGTCCAGGAGATGCTGGGCCACGAAAGCATTCTGACCACCGAAATCTATACCCACATCGACACTTCTACCTGGCAGCGCTCGGTCCTGGAACATCATCCGGACCGGTAGCAATTCCGCTTCCGTCTTGATGACCGGTGCAGGCTTTTTGCTTGCGCCGGTCCGGTCACGCCGGCTGCTACATCCCGGCGGCGGACCGCTCTGCCACCCGGCAGCGGGCGAGTTTGGCGGCGTTGTCCGCTTCGAGAATGCCGGCTGCGAGCAGGGCTTCCAGGGTGCAGTCTTCCGGCGGCGTGTGCTCCCGGAACCGGACGATGCCCCGGGCGGCCTGCCAGCTGATGTAGGGGTGCCGGGCGAGGGAGTCCGCGGGCAATGTCCAGATTGGATAAGAAGCTGACGGACCGACGGTTATCAAGTCGCTCAGCCCGTCGAACTTCTCCCGGTCAAAGCGATAGATGTCCATCAGTTGTTCCTTGTAGGAGTAGCCGTGCAGTTCCCTGCGGTAGGCCACCATCCTTGCGGCGAACCAGGGCCCGATGCCGGGCAGCGCCTCGAAAGCGGCCGAATCGGCTGCGTTGATATCCAGCAACGGAATGTCGATATACGGTTCCAGGCGGTCGTAGACGCTGTCTGCCACGACGTAGGACTTGGCGAAATCCGTTTTCCGGTGGAAACGTCCGCCTTTCTGCCGGTACCGCTCGATGGCTTCCGCTTGCTTGCGGCTGAACCCCAGCCGCATCAGGTCTTCCACCGGTACGGTATTGGGATTGAAGCGGAAAGACTCATACCGGCGGGGCGTATAGGCCCTTCGTACGGCCTGTGCAGCGGGTGCATGGGCGGATGCTTTCCGGGTGATGGTCCGTTCGGTCCGGGGCAGGCTGTCGGACGGGGCGGCCTCACGTGCCCGCTCCACGATATAGACCGTGTCCGGGGCATCCTTGTTGGCGACAATCCGCAGTGAAGCGGCCCTGTGGACAAACAGGGCGGTTTGATAACCGGTAATCAGAAAGACCAGGGCGATGACCCCAATCAGGGTGGAAGTAGGAAGGGTTTTAGTCTTCTTTTCCTGTTGTTGCATCGTTACCGCCGTGTTCGTCCGCAGGGTTACGATGTTTGCGGGACCGTTTGTCGGAAGGGTCCCGTTCTTCTTTGACGGCAGGAGCGCCTGCCACGACAATCACGATTTCGCCTTTGGGCTCGTGGGCCCGGAACCACGCGGCCACCTCGGACAGTGTTCCGCGCCGGTGCTCCTCATGCACCTTGGAAATTTCCCGGGCAACGCTACAGCGCCGCTCTGCCCCGAAGACCTCGGCGAATTGCTCCAGCGTCTTGACGAGCCGGTAGGGCGACTCGTAAAACACCATCGTCCGGGGCTCGCCGGCGAGGGTGGAAAGGAGGGTCTGGCGGCCTTTCTTGACTGGCAGGAAGCCCTCGAAACAGAAACGGTCGCAGGGCAGGCCGGATGAAACGATGGCCGGGATGCAGGCGGTCGGGCCGGGGAGGGTCTCCACCGGAATGTCCTCTTCCGCACAGGCACGGGCCAGCAGAAAACCCGGGTCGGAAATCCCGGGCGTACCGGCATCACTGATCAGCGCGACCTGCTGGCCGGCTAAGATTCGTTCCCGGATCAGTCCGACGGTCTGGTGTTCGTTGAATTTATGGTGCGACTTCAGGGGAACATGAATGTCATAGCGCTGCAGCAGGACGGCGCTGGTCCGGGTGTCTTCCGCCAGAATCAGGTCCGATTCCTTCAAAATCCGTACAGCCCGGAAGGTCATGTCTTCCAGGTTGCCGACCGGTGTCGGTACGATATAGAGCTTGCCGGCCATTATTTGCGGATTTTCCGTCGGACAGCCATCATGAAGCGGTAGACATCTTCTGAAGCCACATCCCATTCGGGGAAGCTGTCGCTCAGGAAGGCGATGGCTTCATTGAGGGTGCTCATGGCGTTCAGCTTGTCGATGGAATCCTGATAAAGAGCGGAATCGTCCCGGAAAAGCCGGCGGATGAAGACAACCTGGTCACCCAGACCGATGGCGCAGCGCAGGGATTTGACTTCGCTGCCGGGCATGTCATGCCGCCAGGCGGCTTTGTCCGCCATGACATCCAGGACGGACTGGCCGGTTTGTGCGGATTCTATGTCGTTGAGAATCTTCTTTTTGCGGCCGCGCGTGGCTGCCGGCGGTTCCGCAGGCTCCGCTCCGAACAGATTGGTGAAAGAATCCTCCGGTAAATCTTCCGGCTGGTCTTTCTTGTCCGCCTGGGCGTGGCGTTTCGGCGTGGGTTCCGGCACGGGCGTCGGCTCGGAGACAGGCTCCGGTGCTGCGGTCTGTCCCGGCGTTGCAACAGGCACAGGGATGTCCTCTACGGCAGGCTCCTGCGCTGTGACGGGCTCGGGTTCGATGGCCGGCTCGGGCATGTCCTCGACGGCGGATATCGCGGCTGCCGGCTCGGCCACGGCCTTCGAGGAGGCTGTCGGCGTCCATTCCGCCGCATCGAGCTCCAGGTCAATCGGGTCCGCGACAGGGGCGGTCGGGAGCGGTTCTCCCTTGAGCGCCGCGACCTCCCGTTCCAGGGCTTCGATGCGTCGGGTCAGTGCTTCCAGGGTGTTGAAAACTTCGTGGGAAATTTCTTTCGCTTTGCTGTCCATTATAGCGACTTTTATTATTATCTTTGTACCAATAGTTAACCACAAATTTAGCAAAATGTTCGCAGAAAACGCAAAAAAAACGGGATGTATCGAAGTGATTTGCGGTTCGATGTTCTCGGGTAAGACAGAAGAGCTGATCCGGCGGCTCAAAAGGGCCCAGTTCGCCAAGCAGAAAATTGAGACGTTCAAGCCTACCGTAGACAAGCGGTATTCGGAACTGGACGTCGTGTCGCACGATTCGCACAGCATTTCCTGTACTCCCATCAAGAGCCCTTCCCGTATGCTGCAGATTGCTCCCGATACCCAGGTGGTCGGTATCGATGAGGCACAGTTCTTCGATGAAAGCCTGATTGAAGTCGTGCAGACCCTGGCCAACCGCGGTGTCCGCGTAATCGTAGCCGGACTGGACACGGATTATCTGGGCAAGCCTTTCGGTCCGATTCCGGGACTGCTGGCCATTGCGGAAGATGTGCAGAAGGTCCATGCTATCTGCGTGCGCTGCGGCGCCCTTGCGAACCATTCCCACCGGTTGTCCCAGAGCCGCAAACTGGTTGTCCTGGGCGAAAAAGATATCTATGAGCCTCTCTGCCGCGAATGTTACAACAAGGCGATGGCGGAAGAAAAAGAATAGCGCCCTGGGCATATTCAAAAAGTAAGGCTGGCCTTCCAAAAAGGCCAGCCTTACTCGCATGCAGACGTATCCTGTTATTTCAGAGAGAACCAGACCACCTTCTTGTGGGCGTTGGCCAGGATGAAGTAGAACAAGCAATCCTCGGTCGGGACCAGCAGGGCGTTGGACGTACTGTAGGTAGCACCTCCAACGGCATCGCTGATGAAGTTCTCGTTGGTCAGCCAAGAGTCGGTGTCCTGCTGAAGCCAACTCCTTATCCAGCCGCCGGGCTGGTCGGCATTGAACAGGAACGCGATGCGGTTGCTCCAATCGAAGTGCTCTCCTGCGGCAGTGGCGACGAAGCGGTGGCCGTTGTACCAGGCGACATCCAGGGCGCTGAAGTTGGAATTCGCGTCCATCCCGTATGACTCGTAGTTGAATACTTCAGAACCACCGGGCAGGAACTGCAGCGCACGCAGGCCTTCAGCGTAGGCATGGAACAAGAATCCGTCTGCTGCCCGGTCTCCCAAGGCCACAGCCCCGTTGTTGGTGGCGACCCACAAAGGTTCCTTCCCTTCGACCGGAATCAGATTCGTTCCGACGGTTTGGCCGTTCTCGATTTCCCAATAGATGACATACTGGGTATACTCGCCCAGCGTAGCGCAGGTGAGGGTAAGCACCGCTTTTTCGCGGATATCCCCGGTGACGGACATCCGACCGACGGTACCGTAAGCAGTCAGGTCGGCCTCGTCAATCAAAGTAGACCACGAACTGCCTATAATGTCATCGGTGTAAACGACCGTCAATTTGTTGGCCGTGTAGTTGCCGATGACCACATTGCCGGCATCGTCGCTGGTCAGCAGGTCGGGCTTCAAGGGGTTACTTACCCGGTTGAAAGTCGGGATAGACGAAGGATCCGAATTTAACTCAAGAGGGCACCAGAACAAGTTCTTCCCGTTGGAGAAGACCAGTTTGCCGTTGTTCCAGGCCAGATTGCATTCGGCATTGAAAACTGTGCCGTTTGCCGATTCCAGGGTGAAAGCTCCGCAGTTGTCAATTACAGGCATGTACGTGCCATACTGCGCCGGCCCGAAAGCTGCTTCATTGTCCGGAGTCCAGGCTTCAATCAGGGTGGAAACATTTGCGGTAGGCTCGTTTTCCTGGATGTCCAGCCGGGCCAGGGTCTGGCAGCCAATCTGCAGGTAGAGTCCGGAACTCAAGCGGTATTCATAGCTGGAACCGTCTGTGCGCTCCACGAAAATCCTGGGTTCGGCCCATTGCGGCGGGAGAATGGCTTTCCAAGCCGGTTCGCCGTTATAGTCGCTTTTCAGCGCCTTGACGCTGCCGCCGATGCCCTGTACGTCCGTGTACATGAAATCCCATTGCATCTGTCCCTTGACATTGGCAATATAGACATTGGCGATGAGGTCGGCATCCCGGGAAGGAATGACCACGAATTTGGACAGCATGTGGTTGAATACCAGATGAATCTCTCCCGTTCGGCCGGGGAAGCCGTTGAACTCGGCCATCATCAGGTCCGAAGCCGTATACTGTGCCCAGGTGGACTGGTCCGCATTGACATAAAAGGTCTTGTCATTGACCGACTTGTAGGGGTAATAGGCCTGGAAGGAAACCCGGGTATCCGTGCGGTCTTCCTTCGGGTCGAGCATGACGAGTGCCCCGTCCCGGCTTTCCAGCGGATAATTACTGTAGGCATGGTCCGCTGTTGTTCCGTACAATCCGATCAAGTCACCGTTTTCAAAGGCTGTATCCGTCGCCTTGGTGGCATAGCCGCCAATCGACGCCGTGAAGGTGAGGCCCTTTTTGAGGGGGGCATTCACCTCCGCCGTCTTGCCGCACCCCCACAGGGAGAGGGCGGCAAGGCAAAGGGTGATGATAACAGATTTTCTCATAACAATCTGATTTTAACCTCGTTTAGTATTCCTCCGGATAGGCGTACACCAGTTCGAAGGCGTCTTTGTACAGGGCCGGATAGCCTACGACGGTGATGGTCTGGCCGACTTCGATACCCAGGCGGGAGAAGGACTTATCATTGGTGGCGCCGTATCCCAGGTCGGAAGATGTCAGACCATATATATAGACGCGCAGCCCGGTCTCATCGGCCAGATAGAGGTTGCCGTACGTGCTGTTGGCAATTTCGTCCACCACACCGGTCACCCGGTAACGCTGCGTGGAAGAAGGTTGTACCTTCAGGAGTTCCGCAATGCTGATGTCGATAATCTCAATCGGGGCGACTTCTTCACCCACTTCAAGGGTGCTGACCATTACGGATATGGCGCTGGCGTTGTAGTTCACGGCAAAGCCCCGGATGGTGACTTCGTGGTCGAACGCATAGCTGTAGTCCTGGTCAGGCCAGTAGAAGTTTACCTTGCGGTCAGAACCGTCCACCACCATGATACACCCGTTGCGCAGCACGCCGGTGACCTCCACCGGGGCGGCATACGGTACCTCCCACTCATCGATGGTTTTGGTGATATTCTGGAATCCCGGATAATCGGTCAGGAAATCAATCAGGGTGTCGGGGGTCACTTCGCCTTGCGTCAAATCCGCCACGGTGCCGATAATCTCGATTACCAGGTCACCCTGGATTTCAGCCGTGTTGGAATAGGTTGTCTTGGTACCTTGTACGCGGACTACATCGCCGACGCTGACCGTCATCGAAGGGTTGGCGCCCTGGTAAACCAATACGGAGGCTTCTACTTCATCCATGATGACAAAGCCGCGGGCGCAGGTGGCGACGACAATACCCGGCTGGATATCGACAAAGGTACCGTCTTCCGCTAAAAGGGCCTCCTCGACGGTCGTCGGCGTCGTGGAGCCGGCCAGGAAACTGGCATCTCCGACTTCCAGGTATTTGTCATTGGGGTAATACATGACAAACAGCTTTCCGCTGAAATTGGGGAAAGATTTGATATCGACCGTAATATTCGCACCGTCGCGCAGGGTTTTGATGCCCATCGAACCGTTGGGAATATTCACCAGGTAATAGCTGCTGTTATCGATCCAAGGTCCACCGTAGTTGTAATCCCATGTGCCGTTGGCGCGAATCTTGAACTGCTCGCCGGCGTAGTTCTCGATGTAGCCGATGAAAGCGTTGTGCTGATCGGACCAATCCATCCAGATTTCGCTGTCGCCGCCCCAGTTGTTCATTTCTCCGACGATGCTCCAGCTGAACTGGCGCTCGTCGGCTTCTTCGATATATTCGATGAACTGGGCGTGGGCCAGTATCTTCGAGCCATCGTTGTCGTTTGAGAGGATAAAGCTGATCCGTACCTGCTTGCCGCTGTCAATAAAGCTCAAGTCGCCGTCCCGAGTAGAGAAGTCGGCAATCCGGAAGGTATTACCGTCTGCAGTATTGATATAATAGGATGCTGCAGTAGCGCCGTCAGCGGCATTGCTGAAGACCTGGCCGGTCATTTCATAGCGCTGGAACGGATTGGCCGCGAAGTAAGACAGCTGCCATCCTTCAACTGTAACAGAATCGAGATAGATGTTGTCATAGGGAGCTTGCGGGTTGTCAATCCAGCATTGCGCGACGGGACTGCGGTACAGGAAGATTTCTCTATCGGCTTCAATCATCCATCCGCCGAAGTATCTCTCTCCCATGGTGTACACCGGGAAGGCTACACAGAGGTAGAGGCCGATGCACTGGGAAATGTCGTATTTCTGGTAGGCATAATTGCCGAAATAAACAGTCTCAATCGGTTTGAAATTCAACCAATTGTTGGAGCTGCCGCTGTTGTCAAACGTCTCGACAAACAAGGTTGCGTCCTCGTGTCCGCTTTCGTCCAGGACATAGATGCTGGCCTTGCGGTTGTCGTTGATGTTGCGGAAGGTGTATTCACCGCCCCAGTTCCAGTCAATGATTTCGCTGCTGAAAGAGGCCAGCGGGCTTAAACCGTCGAGGGTGATGAACGCCCCGGTGGAAAAGCCCTTCAGGAAACGGACCATGGATTCGGCAGAAAAGAGGTAATCTTTGCCGTCTTCCGTATACACGCGAATCTCAGGAGTGATATTCTGCGGCGGCAGGATGCCAATCCAGGCTTCCCGTCCGTCAATCGCGACCGGGCAGAGCCGGATTGTCCTGCCGGAGGAGGCAATCAGGCATTCGTCCTTGTTCACGTTGACATGGGTCGATGTTCCGACATTCTCGAGATAGACATCCGTAACCGGAACACCGAGTACATTGTCTATCGTTACGATAATCTTGGACAGCATGTGGTTGAACACAAAGTGGACGCTCTCCTCTTCAGGCGTCGCCCAGGTGCTGGTGGCCATCAGGTCGGATGCCGTATAATCGGCATAGTTGGACTGATCCTGCCTTACCTCGAACAGACTGGAACGGGTCGGAACGAAGCCGGATTCGTACGGATAGTAGGCGTAGAACAGGACGCCCTGCGTGCTGTCATCGTTCCAATACAGTTCCTTTTCCGGGACGAGGGCATTGCCGTCAAAGCGCAAGGCCTCGTCGAAATAGTTGAGCGGGCTCATGGCATACAGGCCGACGCGGTCCCCCTGATCAAAAGCGGTATCGGTAGCCTTGACGGTGTAGCCCCCGACCGAAGCGGTGAAGGCAATAGGCTTGCCTTTCGGGGCGTTGTCCTGTTCCAATACGTTACAGGATACGGCCGCTACCGTGGCCAGAACACTGGCTAAGAGGGTATATATTCGTTTCATAATCATTCGTGTTTCAGGTTATTTTTCCAGGGTGAATGCAGATGCGGAAATCTTTCCGGGATTCGTGTCGCTGTACACGCGGATGGAGACATCGGCGGGACGCAGCGCGGTTTCCAGGCTGACGGTATTGACTGCCTTGACCATGCCGCGGGCTGCAGTGCCGCCCGGATTGAGACCGCGGCGCAGCCGTGGCGCCTGGTCGCCGTAGAGTTCTTCTTCAGCCGCAATCGGGTCGAATTCCACGCCCGGCATCAGAACCAGGCAGCACAGCTGTACCTCATAGTTGGCCAGGTAGTAAGACGTGCCGTAGAGCTGCATATAAGGCGCAATCTGATAGACGCCTTCCGCAATTTTCCTGTTCTGATAGGCGTACTGATTCGTAGAAGGACTCTCCGTTCCGTAAGCGCCGTGGTGGTAGATAATGGTCACAGCAGTTTCATCCGTCCACATGGACTCGCTGGGATAACGGAAACCGGTGCTGAAGTCGCTGAAGAAAATGTAATCCTGGCCGTCCGTGTCGGTGACGGTGTAGAAATCAACGTACTCAGCAGGCGCCATGCCCAGGTAACCGGCCAGCGTCTCGTCAGCCGTTTCCCACAGCTGTGCGTACGGGCGCATCACACGGTATTTCCCTTCTATGGCCGGGTCTTGCAGGATTTCGACGGTGGAAGTATAGTAGTTCTCCTCCGAATCATAGCCGCCTAAGTTCCACATGCAAGGGACGAAACGGTCGATGAACGTGCCGCGTCCGACGCTGACCCATTCGGTCGCCGCGGGCGTATGGACACGTACGCTCTGCACGGTTTCGCTCCCGAAAGCATTTATGCCCCAGACGGCAATGAGATAATCACTGTCCGGATTCATGCCGGATACCTGGATTTCGTAACCGGCCAGGAAAGTGGCATTGCCGCGGTAGAAAGCGCCGTGATTGTAGACGAAGTTATACAATTCCTCTTCGGTGAGCTTGTCGGCTTCTTCGGCCGGAATCGCAACGACCCTTGCCGAATTGATATCACCGGTGACGGTGATGACTGCCTCGGTGTCGGGGCTGATTTCGCTGAGGGTCGGTTCGCTGACCGTAAACTCGCAGGCCGGAGCCTCTTCACCGTCAGGCACATAGGCAAAGTTCAGATACCGGTAGTACCAGGTGCCGTCGGCGCCTTCGGTATAAGCCAGCAGGCGATACTTGCCAATCTCCGGCAGGGCGATATCGATGGCGGTCTTGATATCGGCATCGAAAGGATACTCGGCGAAGCCCTCGCCCAGATTCTTCGCCTGTTCGACGGCGGCATTCAGTTCTGCGGTCGTGGTGAAATAACCTTCGAAAACACCCATGACAAGTTTTGTGTTGTCGGGATAGAGCGTCGTCGTGAAACGGCAGACTTTCGTTCCGTCTTCGGTCGTCGCGGGCGTATAGCTGATATCACCCAGGTCGCTGACATAGAAGGTGTGGCGCTGATAGCCGGGCAGCACAAAGGTCGTGTGGCCATAACGGTTCCCGAGATACCATCCTTGGCCCGGAAGGTAAGTGGCGAAACGCTGTACAGGGAAGGTGATTTCGCCGTCGACCAAGGTGCCCGTTCCGCCCTCCATATTCCATCCGTTGACCTTGTCATAAGACTCGATCAGAATGGAGCCGCCCTGATACATCAAGCCGGCGTGGCTCTCCGCTGCGATATAGACGGCTTCCGGATTACGGGCATCAATGATGACGCCGCGGTCCTCGAGTTCGAAGTAACTGTTATAATCCCACATGTGATAGGGGGAACGGACCTGGTAGACCTCACCACCGTCGATAGGCTGGGCATATTCCACCGGCCATTCGGCGGCAGGAAGTCCAAAGAGAGTTGTAACGTTTCCTTCGAGCATGCTGCCCCATCCGATGCTCTGGAACTCCGAAGCGCGGACCGAGCGGGTGGACAGGTCGAGTTCGATATGGAAGGTTCCCTGACCGTACACAATATGAGGCGTGTGGAAATAATAAGGGTTGGCGTCGGTGGCGGTCCAAACCTCATTGGAGAAATAGTTTGTCTCTTTGGCGGCAAAAAACTTGCTCTTGTCCTCATTTGCAATGTAGAAACCGCTTACGCTGCCGTCTTCCTTCGCCAGATTGACCACCGTCTGGTAATGGCCCTCTCCCAGATATTCCAGCGGAATAACGGTCTGAGCCTCATCATTCAGGTACAGGGAGAAAGATTCCACTTCCGGCTGGGGCGGTTCTTCACCCATGCTGATGGTGGCGCCTTCGTTCCAGGGGATGATTTCGCTGGTGAAGGAGACCGTTTCGTCATCCTTGATACGCAAGGTTGCAACGACCTGCTTGCCGCTTTCGAAGTTGAGCAGGTTGCCGCTGGAATAGGCCAGTTCCCGCTGGTCTTTCGTATAAATAATGACCCGCAGGGCGGTTGTCGTCGGCACCGTAATGGCGTTCCATACGTTGTTCCCGGCATAGAAAGGTGTGTAAACCACCATTACGGGGGACTGGAAGCCGGCAACCCGGTTGTTCGCCAGGTCGACCGTGTAACCATCGAGAAGACCTTCGACGCGGACGTCCGCAATCTCAAGGGCGCTTTCAATCCGGAGCGTCAGCTTGGAAAGCAGGTGTTTGAAGGCCAGGTGGACGGTTTCGCCGGGTTTCGCGGAGGTCACGGCACCGAGCAGGTCCTGGGCTGCATAGACGGCCGCCTTGGACTGGTCGGGATTGATGGTGAGCTGCATGGCCTCGGTCGGATTGAAGGCGGCCGCATCCGAGATGTCATAGGGGTACCAGGCGAGGAACTGCGTCGCTTCGGTCTGGGTACGGCCCCAATAGAGCGGTTCTTCCGGGGTGAAAGCGCCGCCTTTCCAGGTGAGTTTCACGCCGGACACGTTGATGGGTTCGAGTGCATAGAGACCGACCACATCTCCGTCTTCGAAGGCTGTATCCGTGGCCTTCGTGGCATATTCGCCGATAGAGGTGGAGAAACGGATCTCATCGCCCTTGACGGGCGCGACCTGCTCACTGACATCGTGGCAGGCGGTCAGTGCCGCTCCCAGGAGCACCACTGTGAAGATGGATAAACGCTTCATATGTTTTTTCATAAATTATTCTTCTTTGAGGTCATCGGTATCACCGTCGTCCCAGTCTTCGATGTCACCGTCAATCGGCGGCTCTGCAGGGTTTTGGGACGGGTCATCAGACTGGCCCGGGTCGGTGGACGGGTCGTCCGAGGTGCCGGGATTCGTGGAAGGGTCATCAGACTGGCCGGGGTCGACAGACGGGTCGGGTGACGGGTCGTCGGAAATATCCGGTCCTGTGGACGGGTCATCAGACTGGACGGGGTCGACGGAAGGGTCGGGTGACGGGTCGTCGGAGCCCGGCGCTTCGTAGGCCTTCTGACTCACCGTTATCGAACCGTTTTCGTTCAACTCGGCCGCGTTGAGGCTGATGACAACCTGCCGCTCGGCCCCGCTGTCGTTGCGGGTGGCCGACAGGGTCAGCGCATTGGTTCCCTTCTCGCCGGAGGTGGCGGACAGGGTCAGCCATTCTGCATCACAGCTCGCGCTCCAGGCAGCCGGTGCGGAGAACGCAACGGTGATGCTGCCGCCTGCAGCATTGATCTCAACCGTCTGGCTGAGGGGAGAGAATGGCGTGACCGTCGGAATCATATCGCAGCCGGCACAGAGAAGCAGTGCCGCTGCGAGAAATGAGAACAGTCTTGTGGGTTTCATCATATAATAGGTTATGTGTTTCCGGGTTAACAATCAATTACTTACAAAGATAAGAAAAAACGGAAAGACGCAGCCTTTCGGCGGCATATTCTTTCCTGAACGTGTCTGTCAGTTGGCGACTTCGCTGATGAACTGCACCCGGACCAGCCGGATTTCGAGGGGTTCGTAGTCCTCTGAAAGGGCGTCCATGGCCTCTTGCAGCGAGGCGCTGGTTGCTTCGTCCCGGAACCAGGCGTACAGGTCTTCGACAACGTCTTCGTCCAGTTTTTCTTCGATGTAATAGTTGAGGTTGAGTTTGGTACCGGCGTCGACAATGGCTTCAATCTCGGTCAACAACTCTTCCATTGTCAGGCCTCGGGCAGCGGCGATGTCCTCAAGGGCCATCTGGCGGTCAATGCTTTGAATGATAAAAATCTTGTTCGTGGACCGGTTCGCGATGGATTTCACGACGAAATCATCCGGCCGGTCAATTTCGTTTTCTTCCACGTAGCGGGCAATCAGGCTGAGGAACTCGGCGCCGAATTTCCGTGCTTTCCCTTCGCCGACCCCCTGGCAGTTGCGCAGTTCTTCCTGGGTGAGCGGATACATGATGGACATGTCTTCCAGCGCCGGGTCGCCGAAAATGACCCAGGGCTGGAGACCTTTTTTGCGGGCGACGTCTTTCCGCAGGTCCTTCAGCATGGCCAGCAGCACCGGGTCGCCTCCGCCGCCTCCGCCGTGCACGTCCGTCTCCTCTTCTTCATCCACGCCTTCGGAGAATTTGCGGTCCTCAATCAGCATGATCGGGTAGGGATTCTCATAGAACTCCCGGCCCTTCTGCGTGACGGAAATCAGTCCGTAACTCTCGATGTCCTTCTCCAGCAGATGCAGAATCAGGCCCTGGTGAATCACCATGCACCAGAACTTGGCGTCGTGCTGGGAGCCCATGCCGAACTCCTCGCGCTGGTTGTGGTTGTAGGACTGGATGATGGAATTGTCCACACCGGCCAGGATGTTGGCCAGATGCTCCAGTTTGAACTTTTCGGGCAAGGTCTTGACCAGGTTGATGGCCAGCCACATCTCCCACTGCCCGTCGAAACGCTGCTTGGGATTCACGCAGTTGTCGCAGCAGCCGCAGTTTTCCTGCGGATACGTTTCTCCGAAATAATTGAGCAGCAGCTTTCTGCGACATTCGCCGGACTCCGCGTAGGCGACCGTCTCATTCAGCAACTGCTTGCCGATTTCCTGCTCGGCGATGGGCTTGCCCTGCATGAATTTTTCCAGCTTCTGGATATCCTTGTAGCTATAATAGGTAATGCAGCGGCCTTCCAGCCCGTCACGGCCGGCCCGGCCGGTCTCCTGGTAATAGCCTTCGATGCTCTTGGGAATGTCGTAATGAATCACGAAGCGTACGTCGGGCTTGTCGATGCCCATTCCGAAGGCGATGGTGGCCACGATGACGTCCACCTCCTCGCTGAGGAACTTGTCCTGGTTCTCCGCCCGCGTCTTCGCGTCCAGCCCGGCATGGTAGGGGAGGGCCTTGATCTGGTTGATGCACAGCAGCTGGGCCAGCTCTTCCACCTTTTTGCGGCTCAGGCAGTAGATGATGCCGGATTTGCCGGGGTTCTGCCGGATATAGCGGATGATGTCTTTCTCGGGCTCCACCTTGTCCCGGACTTCGTAGTAGAGGTTGGGACGGTTGAAGGAGGACTTGAACACCCGGGCGTCCGTGATGCCCAGGTTCTTGAGGATGTCGCTTTGGACCTTGGGCGTGGCCGTCGCGGTCAGGGCGATGATGGGTGCGGCGCCGATTTCGTTGACCAGGGCCCGAATCCGCCGGTATTCCGGGCGGAAATCATGCCCCCATTCGGAGATGCAGTGCGCCTCGTCCACGGCATAGAAAGAAATGTCGATTTCCCGCAGCAGGTCGATGTTGTCTTCCTTGGTGAGGGATTCCGGAGCGACGTACAGCAGTTTGGTAACCCCTTTCAGCAGGTCTTCCCGCACTGCGGCAATCTGGGGCTTGCTCAGCGAAGAATTCAGGAAATGGGCGATGCCTTCATTGCCGGACACGAAGCCCCGGATGGCGTCCACCTGGTTCTTCATCAGGGCTATCAGGGGGGAAATGACGATTGCGGTTCCGGGCATCATCAGCGCCGGCAGCTGGTAGCAAAGTGACTTGCCGCCGCCGGTGGGCATCAGCACAAACGTGTTTCCGCCGGCTGTCAGATGCCGTATGATCTCTTCCTGCTCGCTCTTGAACGAGTCATAGCCGAAGAAATCCTTCAGAAAGCGGTGTATGGTGGCGGAATCGGTAGTCATTGCATAGGTTCCAAAAGGGGCGTTTTCGAACGCCTGCCTAAATATAGGTATATTTAAAATCAAATCCAATCTTTTTTCGGAGATTTTTTCGTTTTTGCCTGATTTTTGTACGAGTTTCAAAATAATGGACGTTTTTTATACGGAATGTCAAAATTATTTCCGATATTTGCATTTCGTGCGGACGAGAGAAATCCGCATCTGGTAAGTTCGTTAAATTTAAAGAAATATGAGAACAAACAAATTCTTTGCAGCTGCCCTCGCACTGTCCGTAGCGGCCGTTGCGTGCACCAGCAAGACCGAGGGTACGGAAGCTGAAGCCCTCGAAGAAGGTATCCAGGCCGAGAAGCCCGTCAACCCTGCGGAACTCCTCCCCGGCAAAGCCCTGATTGACTCCGCCAGCTATTATATGGGCCTGAACTTCGGTATGCAGGTCAAGAACTATGACATGGGCAATGTCAACTGGTCCCTGATGCTCAAAGGTATGAAGGATGCCGCCAACTCCAAGGGCGATTTCCGCGATTCCGCTTTCATCTATCAGTTCAAATACAATCCGGGCGAGCAGTTCAGCACGTTCAACCAGACCCTGGACAAATTTATGCGCATGCGCCGCGACTACAAACTGGCCGTGAACGCCCAGAAGGAAGAGAAATTCCTGGCTGAGAATGCCAAGAAAGAGGGTGTGCAGGTGACCGAGAGCGGTCTGCAGTACATCATCGAGGAAGCCGGCAGCGAGTTGAAACCGGGCCCGAAGGATACGGTGTACGTCCTCTACAAAGGCACCCTGCCCGACGGCAAAGTCTTCGACGAGACCAAGGAAGGCGCCGAGCCTGTCCGTATGATGCTGAACCGCGTCGTGAAGGGCTGGACCGAGGGTCTGCAGCTCATCGGCGAAGGCGGTAAGATCAAACTCTTCATCCCCTCCAAGCTCGGTTATGGCGAGCGCGGCACCAACGGCATCGAGCCCAACACCCCGCTCACCTTCGACGTCCAGCTGACCAGCGTGAAGCCTTTCGTGGAGAAGCCGGCCGCCGATCCCAAAAAGAAGAAATAATTGAAGATAATGCATGATAAAAGCCTGCTTCGCCAAGTGCCGGGCAGGCTTTTTTGATAACTGACGAGGCTTATGGCAAATCTTGAAATTGAAGGGCGGATTGTGAGCAAGCTGGCGGTTCAGTCCGGCACTTCCGCCCGCGGGGGATGGTCCAAACAGGAATTCATCGTAGAATACCAGGACGGCAATTTCCCGACCAGCGTGGTATTTAACGTCTGGGGCGCCGACAAGGTGCAGGACCTGCAGCGTTACCAGGTGGGAGACATGGTGAAAGTGTCCTTCCGCCCCTCCAGCCGGGAGTTCAACGGCCGCTGGTATACCGACCTGCGCGCCTGGCGGATCAGTCCTGCCGGGGCTCCTGCCGCTGCGCCGGCCGGCCCTTCCTATGACGATATGCCGGCCGGATTCGCGCCTTCCGCTCCTGCCCAGCAGGCGCCGGCGCCGACCCTGGACGACATGCCTGCCGGTTCAGAGGACGATATGCCCTTCTGATTGACCGATGATTCCGCAGGAGACCGTATCGAAGATTCTTTCCACCGCCCAGATTGAGGAGGTGGTGGGCGACTTTGTCGCGTTGCGCCGGCGCGGGGCCTATTACATGGCCTGCTGCCCCTTCCACAACGAGAAGACGCCCTCCTTCGTCGTAACGCCTTCCCGCGGAACCTACCACTGCTTCGGCTGCGGCAAACACGGAACGGCCGTGGGGTTTATCATGGACCATGAAAACCTCGGCTATGCGGACGCCTTGAAATACCTGGCCCGCAAATACGGCATCGAAGTGGTGGAAAAAGAGGAAAGCGCCGACGAAATCGCCGCCCGGCAGCGCAGCGAAAGTCTCTATATCGTTTCCGAATTTGCCGGGCAATTCTTTCAGAATCAGCTGGATACGGAAGAGGGAAGGACCATCGGCCTGGCCTATTTCCACAGCCGTGGCCTCGAAGATGAGACCATCTGCAAATATGGGCTGGGCTGGGCCCCGAAGGACCGCCAGGCCCTGATGGCGGCGGCCCGCGAGCAAGGGTACAAGGAGGACTTCCTGGTCGATACCGGGCTGTGCATCCGCTATGACGACGGCCATCTGGCCGGGCGTTTCTACGACCGGGTGATGTTCCCGATTCACTCCGTCAGCGGACGCGTCATCGCGTTCGGCGGCCGGACCCTCCGCACGGACAAGACCGTCGCCAAATACGTGAATTCCCCCGAAACGGAGATTTACGACAAGAGCAATTCCCTCTACGGCATCTACTTCGCCAAGAACATGATTGCCCGAAAGGACCGTTGCTACCTGGTGGAAGGCTATCTGGACGTGCTGTCCATGCACCAGTTGGGCATTACCAACGTGGTGGCCTCCAGCGGTACGTCGCTGACCGTCCCCCAGATTCGGCTGATCCGGAAGTTCACCCAGAACGTCACCATCATGTATGACGGTGACGCGGCCGGTATCCATGCGGCCCTGCGCGGCATCGGGCTGGTGCTCAAGGAAGGGATGAACGTCCGTGTGGTGCTGCTTCCCGACGGGGATGATCCCGATTCCTATTCCCGCAAGCATACCCTCGCCGAGGTGGAAGATTTCATCGCCGCCCATGAGCAGGACTTCATCGCCTTCAAGACGGACCTTCTGCTGGGTGAGGCCGGCAATGACCCGCTCAAACGCGCCGAACTGATCAACGATATCGCCGACACGATTGCCCTGATTCCGGATGCTGTCAAACGGGCGACCTATGTGCAGGCCAGCGCCGGCCGTTTCGATATCGATTCCCGCATCCTCTTCGACCGGATTCGCCGGATCCGTGAGAAGATGCTGGAGGAAGACCGCAAAATCGCGGCCCGCAGCGGTGGCCTGCAGCCGGTCCCGGATGCCCCGGAGGTGGAAGCGGGCGGTTCCCTGCAGGAACAGCCCCAGGCCCCGGTCGACGCGTCCGCCCTGTTGTTTGAAGACCCCGTTCTGGCCTCCTGCGAACGCGAACTGCTGTGGCTGATTCTGAACTGGGGATTGGAACCGCTCGAATTCGAGACCGACTCCGAGTTCTACGACAGCGAATATACGTATACGGTCGCCGAATTCATCCGTTCGGCCCTGGAAGCCGACGAACACGAAATGGCCAACAGCCTGTACCGCAGGGTCTATGACGCGTATTTCGCCGGCTACGACCAAGAGCCGCAGCCGGACCAGACCTCGCTTGTGAAGGCCCTGATGGACGGCCCCGACCGCACCGTCGCCCAGCTGACGGCGGAGCTGACGCAGGAGCGTTACCAGCTGACGGTCAAGAACTTCGCGGCCGCTTTGACGGCTCGCTCCACGCAGCTGGTCAAGAATGTCCCGAAAGCCATCCTGGTCTACCAGGCCAAACGGCTCCAGGCCCGCAACAACCAGCTGATGGACCGTTTGAAGGCCCATCCCGAACAGGCGGCGGACCTGCTGCGGCAGATACAGGAAGTGAGCGCCCTGCGCAAAACCATCGAAGAGCGGCTTGGCCGCGTACAATGAAACTGATTTTACATTATGGATAAGGCTTACAAGAGAACCCTGGTAACCTGTGCGTTACCCTATGCCAACGGCCCTGTGCACATCGGCCATCTGGCCGGTGTATATGTCCCTGCCGACATCTATGTCCGCTACCTGCGCATGCGCGGTGAGGATGTGCTGTATGTCTGCGGGTCCGACGAGCACGGCGTGCCGATTACCATCAAGGCCAAAAAACGCGGCGTCAGCCCGCAGGATGTCGTGGACGAGTATCACAAGACCATCAAGGATTCCTTCACGGGACTGGGCATCAATTTCGACATCTATTCCCGGACCACGTCCGCCGTACATACCCGTACGGCTTCCGACTACTTCCGGAAACTGTACGACGACGGGGCCTTTGTCACCCGTGAGAGCGAGCAGTATTACGACGAGGAAGCCGGGCAGTTCCTGGCCGACCGCTATATCACCGGAACCTGCCCCAAATGCGGCAATCCCAACGCCTATGGAGACCAGTGTGAGAAATGCGGCAGCACCCTCAGCCCGGAAGAGCTGATTGACCCGAAGTCGGCCCTCAGCGGCGGCGCGCTGGTAAAGAAGAAAACCACCCATTGGTACCTGCCCCTGGACCGCTTCGAGCCTTGGCTGCGGGAGTGGATTCTGGAACAGCACAAGGAATGGAAAACCAATGTCTATGGCCAGTGCAAGAGCTGGCTGGACAACGGGCTGCAGCCCCGTGCCGTGACCCGCGACATGGACTGGGGTGTTCCCGTGCCGGTCGAAGGTGCCGAAGGAAAGGTGCTGTATGTCTGGTTTGACGCGCCTATCGGCTATATTTCCAATACCCGGGAGCTGCTTCCGCAGAGCTGGGAGAAATGGTGGAAAGACCCGGAGACCCGGCTGGTGCATTTCATCGGCAAGGACAACATCGTGTTCCACTGCATCGTCTTCCCTTCCATGCTGAAGGCCGACGGCAGCTATATCCTGCCGGACAACGTGCCCGCCAATGAGTTCCTGAACCTCGAAGGCGACAAGATTTCCACTTCGCGCAACTGGGCGGTGTGGTTGAACGAATACCTGGAGGATTTCAAGGGACAGGAGGACGTGCTCCGCTATGTCCTCTGCGCGAACGCTCCCGAGACCAAGGACAACGACTTCACCTGGAAGGACTTCCAGACCCGCAACAATTCCGAACTGGTGGCCATTTTCGGCAATTTCGTCAACCGTGCCATCGTGCTGACCCAGAAGTATTTCGGCGGTAAGGTGCCGGCCAACGCCAAGCCCGAACCGGTGGATGCCGAGACCCTGGCCCAGATTCTTCCCTGCCGGGAATCCCTGGAGAAAAACCTGGAAACCTTCCATTTCCGCGAGGCCCTGAAGGATGCCATGAACATTGCCCGTATCGGCAACAAGTATATTTCCGACGCCGAACCCTGGAAGGTGGCCAAGACCGACCTGGACCGTACGGCTTCCATCCTGTACACCTGTCTGCAGATTTGCGCCGACCTGGCCATCGCATTCGAGCCCTTCACGCCTTTCTCCGCTGCGAAACTGCGTGGTTTCCTGCGTGTCGGTCTCGACGCCGGTACTGACCACAGGGCAGGCGAGGGCGCTCCGACCGTGAATTTCTATCGCGAAGGCGAAGCGGCCGCCCTGCATACGGGCGTAACACCCGGCGAAGAGATTGTCCTGCATTGGAACGACCTGGGCCGCACCGACCTGCTGCCTTCCGGCCATACGCTCGGCGAAGCCTCCCTGCTGTTTGCCAAGATTGAAGATGCCGCCATCGATGCCCAGATTGCCAAATTGCAGGCTGCCAAGGCTGCCAACGAAGCGGAAGCCGCCCGTGCGGCTGCGGCGGAGGCAGCGCGCCGTATCGAACCGCAGAAGGATGAAGTGACCTTCGACGATTTCTGCCGGATGGACATCCGCACCGCCACCGTGCTGGCGGCCGAACGGGTCCCCAAGACGGATAAACTGCTGAAACTCACGATTGATACCGGCCTGGACCAGCGGACCATCGTTTCCGGCATCGCAGAGTACTACAGCCCGGAGGACATGCTGGGCAAGCAGATTTGCATCCTGGCCAACCTGGCGCCGCGTACGATACGCGGAATCGAGTCCAAAGGCATGATTCTGATGGCCAAACAGGGTGACGGCCAGATGCGTTTCATCACCCCGGCCGAGGTCCTGGCCAACGGCGCCGTCATTGGTTAGGACCATATTCCCGGTCAGCATCCCTTTTGCTTCCCACGGCTTCCGGCCCGGGCGCAAAGGGGATGCTGCTGTTTTCTATTCGATGGTAAAGCGGATGGAAAGGGTGTTGGCGTCCGCATCCACGACCGTCAGCGTGTGCGGCCCGGGTGCGGGATTGAGGGTCAATTGGTGCAGATACTGGGTCTCCCCGGCATAGTCCTCGTCCAGGTGCCACCAGACCTTCGTGGCGGGGTGGCGGTGGGCCAGGTTGAACACGACCCCCTTCTTGCTGCCGTCCAGCTGGCGCGGGATAGAAATGGCAGCCCCCGGACCCGGGTAGATGAACTCCATGACGCCCTCGTTCCGGCCGGGTTTGCGGTAGGGCCGGTATTCCGGATGCTGCTGCCGGTAATACCATTCCATGGAAGGCGGCAGCAAGAACCAGATTTCGCCGTCCAGTTCCTTGTGGTAGGGGCAGGGGTCGCTGTCCAGAGCCCCGCGCGGGAGCATCAGCGTATCCGCCTGCGGGCAGTATAAGCCTTTCAGGTGGCCGGACTGCCGGCAGACCTCCGCTTTGACATACTCGCCCGGGGCCGGCTCCAGGAACCATCCGTCCGCGGCATAGGCTCCGTCCGCCCGGTCCGGCGGGAGCAGGTTGAAGACATCGAAAAGAACGGGACCTGCCGTTCGGGCGCCGGTCAGTCCGGGTACGCCCTGCCCCTGGGCATTGCCGGCCCAGACGCCGACGGCATAATCGGGACTGACGCCCACCGCCCAGGCATCCCGGAACCCGTAGCTCGTGCCGGTTTTCCAGGCGACGCGCCGGACGGAACGCACCATCCGCAGGTCGATTTCATCCGGCCGGCCCAGCTCCTTCAAGGCCTGCAGCGTATACCACAGGGCGGTCCTGCCGAAGACGGTCGTATCGGTCTGGTAGCTGCGCGACAGGCCGGCATAGATATCCGTAATGTCCCGCAGCGTTCCTTCGGCCCCGCCCAGAATCAGGGACAGTCCGTAGACCGACGGGTCGCGGGTCAAGGTGCTCATTCCCAGTTTCTTGAGCAAGTCGTAGAAGCGCGGAACCCCGTAACGGCGCAGCATGTGTACGGCGGGAACGTTCAGCGAGCGGGTCAGGGCCTCGTCGGCCGGCACGGCACCGGCAAACTGCAGGTCGAAGTTCTGCGGGGCAAAGCCGCCGAAATTGACCGGAACGTCGGGCAGCAGGGTGGCCGGCAGGATTTCCCCCTCGTCCACCAGGGCGCAGTACAGCAGCGGCTTCAGGATACTGCCCGTGCTACGGGGGGAACGGGCGATGTCCACCTTAGCGCCGGGCCGGGCCTGTTCGGGAGAAGCGTTCCCGATGTAGGCCAGCACCGCGCCGGTCGCTACCGATTCGACCACCACGGCCAGGTCCGCCACGCCGTCTCGGCTCAATTCTTCCCGCCAGCGGGCCGTGACCGCTTCCACCTGCTGCTGCAGGCCCAGGTCGATGTCGGTCCGGATGCGCTGCCCCGGTGTCGTCCGGTTGTGCCATTCAACCAGGGAATAGGCATAGGAGGGCAGCGGCTGCGGTGCATCGGGCAGGGGCTCGCTGCAGGCCAGGGAGCAGGTTTCCGCATCGATGTCGCCGTGGTCCCGCAGCCTTTCCAGCAGCCGGTTCCGCTTGCGCAGCAGCCCTTCCCGGTTGCGGCCGGGGTGCATCGACGCCGGCGCATTCGGCAGGATGGCCAGGGTCGCCGCTTCGCCCCAGGACAGGGCTTCCGGCGGGCGCCCGAAATAACGCCAGGCCGCTGCGTCCAACCCGACCACATTGCCCCCGAAAGGGGCGTGGGAGGCATACAGGCACAGGATTTCGTCTTTGTCGCAGCGCAGTTCCAGCCGGGTGGCCAGAACGGCTTCTATCATTTTTTGCCACAGGGTCCTTTCCCGTCCGCGCGACAGCCGGATGACCTGCATCGTCAGGGTGCTGCCGCCGCTGGTCACATGCCCGGCCCGGAGGTTGTTGATGAAGGCCCGGACGATGGAAACGGGATTGACGCCGGGATGCAGGCGGAAGTGCCGGTCTTCAAACTGGACCAGGGCGGTGGCATAGCGCGCGGGGATGCTGTCCCGCGGCGGGAAACGCCACTGTCCGTCCGCAGCAATACGGGCACCCAGCAGTTCTCCGGAACGGTCGGTGACGACGGTGGAGTAGGGAACGCCCGGAAACAAGTTGCGCGGAAGACAAAACAGATATCCCAGCAGCAACGCTGCCAGGATACCTGTTATCATCATCCGTTTGCGGGACATCAGCGGGTCACGGCCGCCTTTCCGGATGCCGTGCGGGCATAGGTCCGGGCGTCATACATGGCCTCGCACTGGATGGCCGGCAGTACGAAGTTGCCCTCGTAAGCGGCCCGCAGGCGGGTCTTGAAGGTCTTGGACTTGCCCATCGGCAGGTCGAAATACCAGATGTTGCGGTCGTCCCGGATGTCCAGGCGGGTATAGGCGCCCTCCGCTCCGCCGGTGAGGCGTTCGTTGCGGATTTCCCAGCCGGAAGGAACCAGCTGCGTCAGGGCCAGGTGGTCCAGGTCGCGGGTCAGGGACGGGTTGCTGACCGTAATCACGGCCGTAAACTCGGTACCCTGCGGCAGCGAAGCCGGATTCACGTCCCGGCCGTCCGCATCCCGGTAGCTGACGTTCAGGCGAAGTCCCTCGGCATCGGCCGCCACCGGACCGGCCGGCCGGCTGACCGTGACGAGGCTGGCGTAGACCGTCCCTTCGGAACGGTTCCGCGCGCTGACCTTTCCGGTCGTGGGATTCAGCGCGGCCGTGTAGTGGGCCTGCGGGCTGGAAATCTCTTTCCCGTCAACGGTGCAGGCGAGGGCGGCGTTGTTGGTCTTGGCTGCCAGCCGCTTCATGGCAACGGAGGCAAAGGCCAGCTCCTGCGTGCTGTAATAGCCGCTGCGGAAGCTGCCGGCCACTTCGTCGGCCAGTTCCAGCGCGCCCGGAATATCGCCGGCCAGGGTCAGGGCCTCGACGGCCATGGCCTGGTCACGGGTGGAAGAACCATAGGAAATCCGGTCGTTCAGGTAGGCTTCAAACACCTTTTCGTCGGCCTGCAGCAGTCCCAGTGCGATGTCAGCCTTGCCGCTGACGGCATAGGCCGCCGCCAGCATCCGGCGTCCCTGGATGCTCAGGTTCTCGCTCTCTTTCAGCCGGTTCATCGAAGCCTGGTCGCTGTTGCCGGCCAGGGCGAGGGTATAGAGCCGGTAGGCCTGGTCCAAATCGTCCAGGTTGCGGTTCGCCGCCTTGCGCCAGTTCTGTACGGCCTTCTTCTGGAAGGCTTTCCAGCTGTTCAGCACGCCGTTGTTGACTTCGAATCCCTTGGCTTTCGCCTCCAGCATGAAGACACCGGCCATGGATGTGACCCAGGTGTCGGCGGAGGCGGCACCCGGCCAGTAGGCGATACCGCCGTCAGCCAGTTGTCTGCCATAGAGTTCCTGCAGCAGGACCGGTACCATCTCCCGGGCCTTGGCGGCATTCTCCTCCGTGAGGAAATCCTGGGTGTAGACCAGGTTGATACCGCGGGCCGACAGCTGTTCGCTGCAGTTGTACGGGTAATCCCGGACATAGCGGAAGGCCGCATTGAAATCGATGGCCGGGAAACTGGTCAGGGACAGCTGCGCCCGGGCCTGTCCTTCATCCGGGAAGGCATTCCAGACAAAGGTGCTCTCGCTGCCCGGCGCGATGGCGCGGCGCTGCACGTCCACCAGCCAGGGACTCGGATTGCGGACTTCGATATGAATCGTCTCGGAGGTGCGCTGGCCGTTGCCGCTGGCGGAAACGGTGATATGGGCGAAGCCTTCGCCCGTCGTCTCCAGGGCGAAACGGACCATCTCGTCTCCCGGTTTGCTGAAGGACAAGGTGCTCTCGGCCGGACCGGTCAACCGCACGGGGCCTTCCGCCTCGACCTTTACCTTGGCACTGCTGATGCCGTCTTCCAGTACGAATACGTTCACGGGCAGGGTCACCTGCTCGCCGGTACTGATGACACGCGGCAGGGTCGGCACGACCATGAGCGGAGACTTGACCGTCACGCTCTTCTGGGCATTGCCGTAGGCGCCAGCCGCCGTGCCGGCCACCACCATGACGCGGACGGATCCGACGTACATCGGCAGCTTGATCCGGTGGCTGTCGCCGCCCCGTTTCATCGTGAAGGGACCGAGCACTTTGACCACGGCGTTGAAGCGGTTGTCGCGCTTGTTTCCGGTCATCATATCCTCGTCACCGCCGATGCCCAGCATCGGGGAGAACCGTCCGGCGAAAGCGCCGCAGACCTGGTCATACAGGTCGAAAGTGGACACGCCCAGGGCCTCGCGGGCATAGAGGGCATTCCACGGGTCCGGAGTCTTGAATCCGGTGATATCCAGCAGACCTTCGTCTACGATGGCCAGTGTATAGGTCATCGGTTTGCCGTTCTTCTCGCTGACCTTGACCGTGAATTCCTCTTCGGGATGGACGCTGTCCGCCATCGTGATGACGGGCTCCAGGTGCGAGCCCGGGTTGCTCACCAGCACGGGCACCACGCCGTACATCCGGATTGGAAGGTCGTTGGCCGTGTTCTGGTGCGGCTGCAGCAGGGTGACATGGACATAGAAGTTCGGCGCCATGTCGGCCGTTACTTTGAACTGGTACGGGGTGTCCTTGTCCGCAGCGGCGGCGACCCATTTGCGGGAGATGACGCCGCTGCCGTTCTCCAGGGAAACCAGGGCCTTGCCCTTGTCGGCGGCCGGGATATAGACTGTGACGGTTTCACCCACGGCATAGGACTTCTTGTCGGTGGAGAAGGACAGCATCGTCAAGGCGTCCGGATCGCGCCGGTCGGCCCGGCCGCGCCAGGACGGCCAGTCGACGAAGGTGACCAGTCCGCTGGCATGCCCGCTGTCCAGGTCTTTGACATAAATCAGGAAACGCCCCCATTCCGGATAATCCACCCGCAGGGGCACGGTTACGTCGCTGCCGGTCGAGGTCAGCAGGCCGCTGGCCCAGGTCTTGGCATCGGCGCCGTGTACATAGGAGCCCAGCTGGTCGGCATCGTTCTCCCACCACCAGCTCCATTCCGTCTTGAAAATCTTGTATTCCAGGCGATGACCGGAAACACGCTTTCCGTCCGCCGAGACGACCGCCACTTTGAAGGCGAGGTCCTGGTCGGTTTCCAGGTCGCCCTCCGGGGCCTTGACGCCCACGTAGGCGCTGAAGGGGGAGAAGGGCAGGGTCGTGGTGACGAAGCTCTCGTCGCCGCCTTCCTCGGTTACGGTGGACAGGAGGGTCGCGGTCAACATGCCGGGCGCATCTGCCGCCGTCGGAACAGCCACGGTGGCACCGGCCTTCCCTTCACCGTCCAGCCGGCCGCTCCACAGGGCGTGCTCGCTGGTGGTAAAGGTCGACGTCGGGTCGGTAAATACATATCCCTCAAAGCCTTTGAAAGCCGCGTTCTGCCGGCGCAGGGTCAGGCTTACGCCCGCTTTCAGCCCGCTCGCGGCGGGGCCTGTCAGCCATTGGGAAGCCAGGCGCAGCGGAATCCGGGAACCGGCCTGCAGCAGATTGCCGCCCAGGTCGGTCTCAATCTTCAGCCGGTTGGGCTTGACCGTTTCAATCCGCAGGGCTTTATGGAAAGCGGCGCCGCCCACTTTGATATATGCGTTCCAGATGCCGGTCGGGTCGTCGGCGCGGGTGGGTACGGAGAAGGCATAGAAGCCGTCCACGCCTTCCCGGCAGACATGCTTGCAGTAGAACCGGCCCTCGGGCGTATAGAGTTCCAGCGCGGCGGGATGGCCGGCCGGAATGCGTCCTTCGCGGTCGTGCAGGAGCAGGGTCACATGCAGGGTGTCACCCGGACGCCAGACACCGCGTTCGCCGTAGACATAGCCTTTCAGCCCTTTCTCCAGGCGCTTTCCGCCCACGTCGAAACGGCTCAGGGACTTTTCGTTTCCGTCATTGACTTTCAGGTATCCGGTATCTCCGCCCCGGCGGGCAATCAGCAGGAAAGGCTTCCCGCTGAGGGAAATCTCGGCCATGCCGTTCCCGTCGGTCTTATCCTCGCCAATCGGCTGGAGCTGGAAGTTGAGGGCCTGTACCTGCACCCCGCCCAGCGGGTTGGCCGTCACGATATCGCTGACGCTGGCCCAGAGCTTGTCGCCGCCCGCGTACTGCGCAATCATACCCAGGTTGGAGGCCAGCAGATTGACGCAGGGGAAACGGCTTTCGACCATGTAATAAGACGGTTTGGAAGGGTCTTCACGGTCGTTCCAGTCGTATTCGCTCCAGTCGATGAAATTCTCATAGTACCAGGGGCTGGGATAGTCCCAGTTGTCATCTGCCTGCTCCGGCGCCGTGATGAACGTCAGGCCCTTGGGAGCGGCCTCATTGCCCCAGGTCGCATATTCCTGCCGGAAAGACAGGCGGATGCGGTACAGGGCGCCGGGCTCCTGTTTGAACAGGTCGGACAGGTCGATGCTGTAGTCGCCCCACTGGTCCTGCTGCCCGTCCAGCGGAATGGTGCGGGTCAGGATTTTCCGCCCGCTGCGCCGCAGGCCGTCTTCGCCGCCCAGTTCATTGTCCTGGAGGAAGACCGGCATATTGCTTTCGTAAATCTTGATGACGCTCAGGTCCACCGCCGTCAGGTTGACGGCCCGGAAGGGAAGGACCAATGCCTTCTCGTCCGGGAGGATGTTGCCCTGGAGCTGCAGCTGCACCTCCGGTTTGGGCCGGGCGGCTGCGAAAGAAGCCTGGTAGCCGCCTTCCAGTTTGCGGCCGTCCATGCTCTTGACAATATCATACAGGACCACCGTGATTTCATCCGCGGTGCGCTGGTCGTAGTAAATCCGCAGGATGTTGCCCGTCTGCTCCAGGCTGCCCCGTCCGATACCGTACACCATGATACCGCCGCCCTTGCCGTTGATTTCGGCGGCCGGGTCGGAGAAGGCGAGTTCGATGAAGGGGGTCTTGTCCTCGACAATGCGGGAAGCGATGACGCGGAAGGCGCCGTCCGTACCGGGGATGACGGCCGTCGCAGCGTCGCCTACCTTGAATCCGCCGGCTTCTTTAAGGCGCAGCGTCAGGGCCCGGTCGGCCGTGCCGCGGGCTTCGGACGGAAGGGTGAAGCGGTAGTAGCCGCCTTCTTCCGCCAGCTCGAATTCCGAACCTTCCGGCAGCATGGCGCGGACCGTTTCTTCCGAAGCGGCCTGGCTGAAGCGCAGGACACCTTCCGCCAGGGCGACGGCGGGGTTGTCGGTCGGAACAAAGACGTGCTCGATGGCCGCCGCGACGCATTTCTCAGCCGCCCGGAAGGGGAAGGAGAAGGTCGCCAGTTCCGGGGCGCTCAGGCCCAGGAGCTTGTCCATCCGGACGTTGCAACGGTATTCCTTGCCCGGTTTCAGCGTACCGGCCTCGGGGGTGAAGGCAATCCCTGAAGCGCCGGACCATACGGCCTGGCCTTTCAGGGCAGGGGTGAAGGAAATGCATCCTTCCGGAACCGCCTGACCGGCGCGGGCGCCGGGTACATCGGCTGCAAATTCCACCCGGACAGCGCCGCCGTCAGGGACGGCACCGCCGGTATAGGCCTTGACAATGTCGGCAAATGCTGCCGGTGGCGTCTGGGGGGCCTGCCGGCAACCGGACAGGAGGAGCGCCGCGAGAGCCGCTGCCATCCAGACGTGTTTGATACACTTGAAAATCATGGCGTTGTATGAATACGGGGTTATCATAAAGCGAAAGAAACAGGAAGGTTCGCCTCATCCTGTTTCTTCCAGACTTGTCGTATTAAATCAGAACTGGTAGTTCATACCGATACCGATCCAGGGCTCCGCCTTCATCGGCGCGTAGAAGCAGTGGGCGTATTCCGCCGAGACGATGAAGTTCTGGTTCATCGCAATCTTCAGGCCGATACCGCCGCTGTAGACCACGTTATGGACCTTGCTGGCATCGTAAATCGTACCGGTGTAGGAGCTGTTGTGGACGGCCTGGAAATTCTCCAGGGTCTTGGCCCGCTTGGCGTCATCCTGCAGATACTGGACATATTTGCTGTAATCAAATGCCACCAGCGCGGCATCGTTGACGATGCCCTGGAGTTTGTCGGCACGGTACGGCTTCGTGACGATACCGGCGTCGAAGAAGGGGTTCATCGCGATGTAGAAATACTGGTTGAACAGTTTGAAGTTGACCAGTTTCACGCGCAGTTCGGTGTTGACCCAGGCGAAACCTTCGGAGAGGATACGGTTCTCACGCAGACCGCGGACGGTGTTGGAGGAGCCGAAACCTTCGGAAATCATATTGCGCTGGACCAGCAGCGGCACGTTCTGAATCATGTAGAACGGGGTCTCGCCGGCCAGGGTCTGCTGCCAGGCCAGACGGTAGGCAAACACAGGGTTACCCGCCGGAATCGGGATGGGAATGCTGATGTAGTGACGGAAATAGGCGCAGGCCTTCAGGTACGGGCTGTAGAGACCGGTCTTGGAATTGCCGGCATACGGCGCACCGTTGAGGTAGGCCTCGGCCCAGATACCCCGGTTCGGAGCGGCTTCGATGTCGCGGGTGTCAAACACGACGCCTGCATTCAGCTCCAGGGACAGACCGCCGTCCTTTTCCGCGTCGGTGATGGCACCGATGCTGTTGTATTTCTTGTAGAGGGTGACGTCCGTGTTGTAATACTCTTTGGTATCACCGGACTTGACGCCGTTGTCTTTCATGTCGCCCAGTCCCCAGCGCCAGAAGTTCACGCCGGCCGCCCAGTTGAGGTGGTCCGTAATGCGGCCCTGGACATTCGCCAGCACGCGCAGCATATTGCGGCTCATGCCGTAATAGTTGAGGTGGTTGCCGGCGCCGGTGTTGCGGTTGGACCAGAGGTCATAATCCTGCACGGCGGCCGGTCCGTTGAAGCCCCAGAAGCTGTACAGCGGGTCGTTCATGTAAGTAACGGATGCGTTGAGACGCATGTTGGGAATCAGGTACTTGGAGTCGTAAGCCAGATAGAGGCGCATCCGGTGGCTGTGCGTGAAATAGGAAGCCTCCCAGCTGATTTTGTGCAGGGGGTCCGGATAGGTCGAGCCGTCACCATAATAATAGACGTCACCGAAGGCGCCGGCCTGGAAACCGTTATCAGTAGACCATGTGGCGGTAGGGAGGAGACCGAAGCTCCAGCCCTTCTTGACTTCTTTCTCTTTCTCTTCCTGGGCGAAGGCGCTCAGGGACACTGCAAGGAGCAGTGCAATTGCGGTTAATTTTTTCATTATCGTAATAATAGTGTTATTTCTGGTTGCAAAGATAATCAAAAAAACCGATATCCATTCTATTTTGGTAGAAAACACAAAGGGGCGGCAGCCGTTGCAGGCTGTCGCCCCCTCAGGGTCGTATGACCGGATTTCTACATCATGCCACCGGCGGGCATGGCGGGCGCTGCGGGCGTCGGCTCGGGGATGTCGACGATGCCGCACTCGGTCGTCAGGAACATGCCGGCGACGGAGGCTGCGTTCTCCAGGGCGATACGGGCCACCTTGGTCGGGTCGATGATACCGGCCTCGTACATGTTCACGTATTCGCCGGTCCGGGCGTTGTAGCCGAAGTCGGCCTTGCCTTCGCGAATCTTGTTGATGATGACGGATGCTTCCACACCGGCGTTTTCAGCAATCTGGCGGAGCGGTTCCTCAATGGCGCGCTCGATAATCCGGATACCCGTGGTCTCGTCCTCGTTCTCGCCTTTGAGCTTCTTGAGCACCTCTGCGGCACGGATATAAGCCACGCCGCCACCCGGCAGGTAACCTTCCTCGACAGCGGCACGGGTCGCATTCAGGGCGTCGTCCACGCGGTCTTTCTTCTCCTTCATCTCCACCTCGGTGGTTGCACCGACATAGATGACGGCGACACCGCCGGCGAGCTTGCCCAGACGTTCCTGGAGCTTCTCACGGTCGTAATCGGAAGTCGTGGTGGAAATCTGTTTGCGAATCAGGTCGACGCGCTCCTTGATGTCTTCCTTGCGGCCGGCACCGCCCACGATGACCGTATTCTCCTTGGAGATGGTCACCTT
>CADBPR010000001.1 GCA_902796555.1 uncultured Bacteroidia bacterium | reverse complement strand
TATTCATACCTTTTCCAGCATAATGAAGAACATTCTGCATGTCACTGACCCCAATGTGTACGCCCGTTCGGTAGGCGCGCCGCAGCTGCATCCCCTCGTCAGCGTCATCCACTATGACGAGGTGTCGCCTGTGCGCACCAGCCTGAACCAATACAGTGTCTATGGGCTCTTCATCCAGCGGAACTTCCCCAAGCACCTTACCTATGGCATGAAGATGTTCGACCCGGCAGAAGGGTCCATCTTCGCGACGGAACCGGGGCAGATTGGCGGCAAGGAAGACGACGGCGAAGACCTCTATATCCAGGGATGGGCTTTGCTGTTCTCGCCGGAGCTTATCCGGGGGACGGATTTGGAGACCAGGATGAAAGACTACCATTTCTTTTCCTATTTCGCGACCGAGACCTTGAAAATGGAGCCTTCGGAGTGGGGGAGGATCACACAGCTGCTGACGCAGCTTAGGTACGAACTCCAGGAAAACGAGGATGCGCCGGCGCTGCGAAACGTCATCCTGGGGTATCTACGCCTGATTCTGGAATATTGCCAGCGCATCTATATGCGCCAGCTTTCGCGGGAAGACAAGGCCTCGTCGGATATCCTGAAACGCTTCCATAACCTGCTGCGGGAGTATTATCTGGACGGCCGGCAGATGGATCTCGGCATCCCTTCCGTCCAATACTGCGCGAAAGAGATGGCCTATTCCCCCCGGTATCTGGGCGACGTCATCCACAAATCCACCGGCGGCACGGCAATCGGTTATATCCATTCTTTCGTGATTGAGCAAGGGAAGAGCCTCCTGATGAATGGCCACAATGTGGGCGAAACGGCGATTTTGCTGGGATTCGAGTTCCCGCACCACTTTACCCGCCTTTTCAAAAAGCTAACCGGCATTACGCCGACGGAGTTCCTGGGGGCGAAGGCCGGCAGTTGAATTTGTGCAATGGGCTTGCGCCCTTTCGGGAAAAATCGTACTTTTGCAATATGATGGTTGAAGAATTACGTTCTTATTCTCCGCAGGATCTGGCCGACCTGGATGCGCTGATGCATGTCTTGTCGGCCACGAGTTATTGTGACGAAACCCTATTGAAAAACGCCCTGGACGATGCCAACGTCCATGTGTATGTAATCCGGGACGAAGGCCGCATCGTCGCGAGCGGAACACTATGCCTGAAGCATACGCTGGAGTTCGCCATCGCCGATATCGAGTCGGTCGTGGTCAGTCCCGGACATCGCGGCAGGGGATATGGCAAGACCTTGATGAAGGCGCTGCTGGAGGCCGCGCGGGGCTTCCAGGTGCATCATATCCAGTTGACTTCCAACCCCGCGCGCGTGGCGGCCAACCGGCTGTACCAGGAGCTGGGCTTTGTGCGGTATGAGACGAATTGCTATCAGCTGGTGATGGGGGAGCGGTCCTGACTTCGTTTCAGAGAAAACGGGCAATCATTTCGCACAGCTTCTCCCGCGCCTCTTTGCCTTGTCCCTTCCTGGGGCTGCAAGTTTATTCCGCTTGTCGTCGGACGGCCTCCCGATAAAAGGCTTTCCGCTGCTCCTGCGTCACAGGATAACGGATGAGTCTGGAACTATCCTTCAGGCCGTCGTCCAGCTTGCATACGAAGAGGTCGTCCACATCGGCCAGATACAGCCTGTCGTAACGGATATCCAGATCTTTTTGCAGGGATAGGGTATAGTCCATGGCCTTCTGCGCCTCCGTCTCGTGAAGGTTCTCGCGGGAGAAGATGAACAGGCCCATTTTGTCATAGTGGCCATAGAAGCCGTTGCCCACTTTGGATACCTTGCTTGCGATGATCCGTCTCAGCGGAAGCGCCATGGACCAGTACGATAACTCCTTCACGCCGATATACTTACCCTCTCTGAGGCCATAGCCGTAGCCATAGGTAAGAATCTGGTCTATCTCCTCGTTCTGCCGCCTGGCTGGCGTAAGCCCCGCGACGTCCTTCAGCAGTTCCAGGTGGGCGTTTTTGCTCTCCTCCATGGCCCGCGTGACCTCGATGCCGATGGAATGGCCGTCCGTGCTCTGCAAGTCCGGGCGGTCCCGGTTGACAAGACAGTCAAACTCGCTTCCCAGCAGTGCCGAGAGCGATATCTGAGCATATTGCTCAAAGAAACAGGTGCCGAATTTGCGTGTTGCCATGATGCTGCTTGCTCGTTATCGTACGCGTCTTCGTTACAAATATACATAAAGATATCCGGAAAACCCGTTCATTTCGTGTAATAATACTTACGAAGAGTATTGACGGACAGGGGCTTAATGGTATACATCCAGGACGGACTGGGCGTGCGTCAGTCAATCCATGTAGAGCCCGGGGCCATGGACTTTTCTGAACAGTTGGCCGCAGCCAAGGCACTGGTAATCTGGCATGCTTTCCCAAACAATACAGCCGCCCAGGGCAACTTCTCCACGTTCGGCCATTTCGAAGCCTTCTACACTGGGCTCGCCATAGAGGATATGGACGACCTTGCCGCCGCACTGAGGGCATTTGCGGGGCTTCCGGAGAACTGCGGTAACGGGGTCGGTTTTATGTTTCATAGCGCGTGCTTTGACAAAGTTATCAAAATATTAAAGACTGCCGGCCGGATGAAGGGAGCATAGACAGAAAATACTGGTCAGGAGCCGGTATCAGTATCATTGGACGGTAAGTTGCTTGCGCACCCACAGGGGTGCAAGGGAAAGGTCGTGGTTGAAGTCTTCTGCAGGAATATTATTCAGCTGCTCACGGATGACGGTCATCTGGGATTCGGATACCTGCTCTTCGCCGATTTCCCGCAGCGCCGTTACAATCAAAGCCATCAAAGAAGACTTGTAGGCGAAGGTGCGCATCTCCGAGGTATGCTTGAAGAGAATGCCGCGTCCTTTTCCGATAGAGACGCGACGGGGCGAACCATCGGTGACGAATACAACGTTGGCCGGAATCTGGGTGCTCAGGCCCAGGCGGTAAAGGGCATAGGCCCCGGTAGGAGCGATACGTACCCTGTCCCGTGCCGCGATGGCTTGCGCAATCTCCTCGACGGTAGGAAGGATACTTTCCCCGCCCCATCGCTCATCGATGCGGGGATAACAATAGATACCCTGCGCTGCGCGCGTGAGGATGCCATTCTCACACAGGCGTACCAGCGCCGAACGCACGGCATCGGAGGTGCCGGCATCGGCAAACGTGTCCGGGAAAAAGAGCGCCCCGCGCCCCGCCTCCTCGACACGCCGCTTGATGGTATTGTATGTGCTTTGGTCTGCCATAACACAAGTTTTGCCACAAATATATGATAAATTTGTGGCAAAACAAAACTTTGGAAATGAAATAATCCGCCGAAATACTCCTGTTACGTCCACGGGGCGTGGACAAATCCGTCAGTTGTGGACATGGTGGACAAGATTTATTTACCAATAAGTCGCCTCGGTTATTTCCTCCTCATAAGGAGTACCAGCAGAAAGGCCATACTTGCTGGTTTGCGTAGTAGTTTTGCAGTTCATGCCATTGTATTCATACATAACTTTCTGCCAATAGTATGGCGAACCTGCTGATATTGAAGAACCTCCGGAATACTTTCGATAAATCTGTATCAGACGGCCTTCTGAGTCATACGTTCTGGTAGTAGTAAGGGTCTTTTCACCTACCTTCTGCGAAACCTCATTTGCAATTTTGGCTACTGAAATCAGTGTTCCGTTCTTATCAAAACGGAGGCCCTCAACCTCAAAGAATCCGGATGTGAAAAGGGATATCTGGGCCTTCAATTGTTGGTTTTCTTCCTTGAGGGCATTGATTTCATCCGTTGTATTCTGCTTAAGGAGATTAAACTCTTCAGCTGTGATTCCTTCAACAGCCTCTCCAGGAGTAAGAGTCTCTATCTGAGTTTTTAACTTCTCAACTTCCTGCTTCAGGGCCTCGAACTCACTGGTGGGAACAGTTGGTTCCCGCTTCGAGTCTGATGGATTCTCCTTCGTGCAGGCAAATAGCGCGAGTATGAGTGCTACTGATAATAATGTCCTTTTCATCTTGAGCTTGTCCTTATCTGTTAAATATCATTGGTGATTGTCTGGCGTAAGTCCTTTATTTTCTGCTCATCCGCCAGGAATCACTATTATAAATCTCAGTAGTGAATTCCTAAATATGCCCAGTTCCGCAACCGGCCGGTCGACGGCCCGGCTCACGTTGCCGGTGAGTAGTTTCATCAGACGAAGCATTTTGACTATTTTGGTCTGGCCCATCTTTGTTAGAATTGAATAATACTTAGAAGACGCTGATGAATCATGTGCCAATCTTGAGCTAAATCGACTGTGCAGAACCTGTACTGATGGGCATCCTGGGCAAAGTTGAAGGTTTTTTCTAGAATGCCGGTTTGTGGGTAGACCATTATGCCCTTTGTCGAGAGCGTATACGGAACCGCCTTGTCCTCCTGATTACTTACATAGCTGGTAATCTGTGAGAT